>CBDUAP010000033.1:0-19747 GCA_965365165.1 uncultured Flavobacteriaceae bacterium | reverse complement strand
GGCCATGGGGACCACAGCTGCTTTGGGCTCGGCTGCTGCTGCCTGCTTTGGTTCTGAAACCTCTTCCTGTACAGTGGAGGTCTGAGCTGCCGGTACAACGGCTGTAACCGCTACCGCCTTTTCCGTTGCCTTGCTTTGTCCCTCGACCAAAGCGGGATCAAATTTATAATTAAGTTCCTCAAAAGAGGTAAAACACTCCTGAAGCGCCTCCTTATATGCCTTCTCGTATTCCTTGATCTTACTTGAGCCCTGTTTGCTCGTATAAACTATTTGGCCATAACAATTGTTCAGGGTCAGTTTTAATTTCGTTGTGAATAAATTCGAGTCGTTTATAACGTCTGCGGTGACCGCCAAACAGGGGTTTGCCAAAACATCATTGGGCATCGCCTCACCTTTTACCAATGTCAAATAACCTGCAGTGTCAAACCAATGTTTTGTCAGGGAATTCAATCGAAATTGATTCTCCGTTTTTAAAAAATCATATTTTTTGGGAACGATGACATACTTATAGGCATTTAATTCATTTTGTGAAAAAGCAGGAAAAATAAATGAAACCAAGAGGGCAAATAAGATTATTTTTTTAACCATGATACCAATTTAATTAAATATAAAATTCATTCCAACCTGAAATGACTGATAATTACTGTTTTTAATGTTAGGCAAAGCTAACAAATTATCCAAAGCCGTGTAAAAATTAAAAGATTTTACATGAACTGAGGCTCCCAGTCCTAAATTGGTGGCAGAAAACCTGTCAATGGTATAGGTAACCTTGGCATTGAGGTAACGTGTCAATTCTCTTGAATAAAATCCTGTGATCGCCCATAAAGGAACCCTGGGCCGGAATTCTGTAAAGACCTGCATTCCAAATGAGCTGGTTAAAAAATCACTGGCCATGTCGGCACGTACATTTCTAAAAACTGAATTTTCCGCCTTAACTTTTCGCTTCATGTCATATCTGACAGAAGCATTTACTTTGGGCGCCCGAAAGTGAGCATATCCCTTTTCAGAGGTTTCCAAAGGGATCTCACCCAAAACATTTAAAGACTGCCAGTAATCGAGCTCATTGCCTTCAAATGGAAGATAATAGTCTTCAGTCGCTATTTGCGCATCCTCAAATTCAATGGTGGTCAGCTTGTGGTTGAATCTCGTCATTCCAATATCGAGTACGCTTCCGGTAATTTTGATGTTTTCATTCAACTGATAGCTAAATCCAAAATCTGCTGCGAGCCCCATGCTGCCGTTTAAAAAAAACAAACCCGAAATCAATTCGGCTGGTTCACCCAAGTCTGATGACAGGTCAAAAGAGTTCAGGAGACCTGAAGTATTCAGCCTTACGTTCATATACTCATAATTATGAATATAGAGCTCATCCGATAACAGATAACTCAGGTAATATGTCCCCTGGTTCATTGAACTCTCTAAACCAAAAGAGCCGGATAAAATCTTGAGTCTGGCGCCAAGGGTCAGTTTGTTGTTCAATTTTTTGTTGAGTCCTACATGGAAAACGCCAAGCATCTGAACGCTTGTGTTCACGTGAGATGCAGAATACCTTTCTTCAAACAAGGGGATACCATTTCTGTCAGGGTCATCCCCGTTTAAAAATAAGGAGACAAAATCAGTAGGATAGGCAGAGAAACCATCTATTTGCTGGTACATGCCAAAACTCAAATAATAACTGGGATCCTTCAACCTGATGCCACCACTGAAAACCTCAATCTGCTGGTTAAAGATGAATACCTCACCCGGAGTAAGGCCCAAGTCATTCAGATTGCGCAAAGCATCACTCCTGTCTTCACCTTCTTTGATCATGGAATTGTAATAAACGTTTTTATTCGAAGAACCGAAATCAAGGTAAAGATTCGATAATAGCGGGACACCAAAGTGTTTGTCATAGTTTACTTCAGTACCTGGATTCAAAAGCAAATTCTGGGGCAAATGATCAAAATCATACAGGATCTGCATGTTTTGTGCCACAGGACAGGCACAACATAAAACAAAAACAAGCCATGTACAAAACCATTTGATCATGAGGGGATATTCTAGCAATTTTGTATAATATTAGTGCTAAATATACATTTATTTTCCCAAATCCTTCAAAAGTGCTGCTTACAGAAAATTTTTCAATTCCATCAAATTTGAAATCGTAGGCACTTCTTCTGTGGCCACTTCCCCATTAAATTCGCAAAAAATAACCTGCATGCCCACCTGTTTAGCCCCCAAAATGTCTGCTTCAAAATTATCACCGATCATGATGCTTTCATGCGAAGAAGCCCCTGTCATTTCCAAGGCATAATGAAATATTTTTGGGTTGGGCTTTTTAACACCTACCTTTTCAGAAGTGATGATCTGGTCAAAAAAAGGCAACAGATTTGAGTTGCGCAATTTTCTCAACTGTACTTCTTCAAACCCGTTGGTTATAATATGCATCTGATAGTTTTCCTTCAGGTATTCCAAAACGTGAATGGTATTGTCAAACAGCGCATTATGGTTTGCCAAATAAGTAATGTATTCTACCGAAAGCAGGTTGATCAATTCATCTGAAGCAGCGTAATTGACAGCATCGAAAGCCTCTTTTAGCCTCAAATACCGGAGATCCTTCTTTGTTACCTTATCTTCCCTGAAAAGCTTCCAGTATTTATGGTTGATGGGCCTGTAGACCTCCATAAATTCAACAAAACCAATGTCCAGCCGGTTTCTTTCAAAGATCAGGGCAAAGGTTTTTTCAGAATTGGCCTCAAAATCCCAAAGGGTGTGATCAAGATCAAAAAATACATGTTTTATGTCCATACAATCTTATTTTACCGGTATCTCCAAATTCCGTATCGTCTTTCTGAAAATGAAGATATACATCAAGGCAAATATAAGGCCTATTCCGATGCTTAAAACCGGTTGAATTCCAAATTTATCAACGAAAAATTCATAAATAATGTATTGAATTGTTAACAAGCCCACCATTCTCAGAAATTCTTTCTTGTATATTCCCAATGCTTTTAAGACTTCCCTATCCCAATAATAGAAAATCAAAATCATCACGGTATAAGACAGCAAAGTCGTGTAAGCCGCCCATTGATATCCAAACAAGCCAACAAATATCAGGTTCATCACAATGTTGAACAACGCCGAACTCACTGCGATCAGGCCCAGTCTTTTAAGCTTGTGCGAAAATTTAAGCCGCAGTTCAAAAAAATTCGAAATGCCGTGTAAAAAAGTCGCAGCAAAAATAAATGGCATCAGCACATAGCCTTCCCTGAATTCCTTACCCAATAACAAGGTCGCGATTTCCTGAGAAAAAAGAGCCATATAAAACACAAGCGGTACTCCGAAAATAACAAAACTGAAGATGTATTTTCTGATGAGGATCAGGGCGCCTTTAAAATCAAGTTCCAGGACCTTCAACAACTTTGGATTGATCGTATTAAAAAATACGGTAATCAGTCCCATAACAGACAACTGCGATATTTTGTAGACCTGATCATAGATGCCTACCGCTCCCAGATCATCATACATTGCAATGACATACCTGTCACTGTAGGTGATGGCCAAAAGGCTCACGTTGAGCACCAGGCCGAGACTTCCGTATTTCAAGAGTTCCATGATTACTTTGCTGTCAAATTTCAGAAAATGTAATGCAATACGCGCCGGGTTGAACAGCAACAGGAGCAGGAGCAAAATTGCATCGACCAAGACTAGACTGCTGATCAAGGCATCAATATTCGCCTGCTGCCGGAATACGAGATACAAAGCAATAGCCAATCCTGCAACCGACCTGAAGGAATGAACTATGGTATAAAAACGAGCCTTTCCCATCAGGCGCACAACGACCATATAAAAGAGGAACAATTGATTGAATATCAATTGCAGAAAGGAATAAAAGATCAGTTGCCTCAGGAGGTCATCGCTGGTGAAAAAAAACCAGAGCACCGATAAAACCGCGAGCACTAAAAATGAAATGAAGTATAAAAAAATAAGGTTGGTATACAGGGTAGCAAGGGTATTGTTTTTGTGATATTTTCCGTAATAACGCCAGATACAGGATCCAATCCAGGAAAACAAAAACATCCCTAAAAAAGTAAAGGTAATGGTGATCATCCCGAGACTGCCGAATGCTTCGCTGCTAAAATGCCTGGTAAAAATGGGTGTTTTTATAAATCCAATGAGGAGGGGGACAAAAGATCCGACAAAATACCACAGAAAATCCTTCATAAAAGAACCTTTGGGCAGCAGACTGTAATTTTTAAGTTTATCTTCCATCCAAAGCCCTTTTATAATGATCCATCAACTTTTTAAACTCCCCTTCCCATCGATATTTACTTGTCGCTGCCTTCCTCCCATTTTCACTGTACTGATTATAAAGATCCCTGTTCAAAAGTATTTTGGACATCGCTTTCGCAATCTGATCTGTATCTTCAGGTGATACGAGCACCCCGCATCGATCCTGGCTGACATACTTTTTAATGTGGCCAAAATCACTGCCAATGACAGGCAGGCCAAACATCATATATTCAAACAACTTAATGGGCAGGCTGACCTCAAAGGTTTTCACGGGCTGCAGCAATACCAGACCTATTTTACTCTGCTTATAATAATCCGCAACCTGCCTGTATGGCACGGCATCTAATAAATGTACGTTTTGTGTCAAATCATTTTGTACCAGATATGCATGCATCTCCTGTTTCAAGCCTGGAGGATAATAATTGCCCAAAAAGGCCAGTTGAATGTCATCTTTTTGGGTCCTGGCCTTTTTCAGGGCCTTAAGAATCATATAAGCCCCTCGTAATTCACTGATACCCCCGCAGTAGATCAGATCATATTTTTTATCTTCAAAAGAGACCGGCTGATTATCAGGATGAAGGTCCGGGTAATTATAAATTACAGCTGTACGGGCCATTCCAATTTTGCGTGCAAAATGCTCTCTTACTGTTTCTTCGTTTGCGATGACCAGGTCATAATGCCTTGCCTGTCTCTTTTCCCAGCGATCCACAAAAGAGGCAAATAAATGAATCAGAAAACCAAATCCGGGCCAGGTATTTACATAAGAAGTATAGTCTTCGGCATAAGGTTCTCGGGCATCATAAAACACGACCGGCTTGTGCCTCAGGGCCTTTAATCTTTTACCGATTCGGTTGATCCATAAATCATGAAAATGATAAATATCTGCCTCCAAAACCGATGCGGCTTCAAACAGCTTTTTATAATTGTTATTGGGGTTCAAACGCTTCAGTACAAAATTGAGATAACGGTTTCTGGAAAAGGTTTTTAATTCAAACATTTGAAAAGCGATACCCTCCTTTGTGGTTCCTACCTCTGCCTTATTTCCGATGAGCAAGTAATGCACCTTATGCCCTCTTTCTTTTAAAGGAACAGCCATTTTCCAATAAATCCGATCGTCATACAGACTATGCCTGTCTGCCAAAAAACAAATTTTAAAGCTATCAGACATAAGCAAAGCATCTTTTTTTTATCAGGTAATAGGGCTCTTCCACGGCGCCAAAACTCTGGTAATATTTAGCAACGCCGGGGATCATTGATCCTTCAAAATCCAAAATCAAATCTGAATGCTGGTAGGTCCTTATCAGTTCGTTGATCATAAAAGTATGCAAATGATCTTTCTTGAATTCTTTTTTCACCACAGGTGCAAGATAAGTAATCCTTTGAGGGGTCAAGGTCCATAATAGCCCGGCAACTATTATCCCGTTTTTGTATATGTTCCAAATTTTCACACAATCATTTTTTACAAATGATAGTTTTTTTAAACTCTCCAAGGCATTTTTTTCCAGGGTGTAATTCTTTTCCACACTTTCATAGAGCTCTAGAAAATCAGCCGGACTGCCTTGTTTCTCCAGGTTAAAATCATCGAAATTCAGCCTTGATATGCGTCTTCTGTTTTTGTTGAAACCTTTAAATAAATGTTCAAGCCCTCTATTGAGTGTGAGAATATAATTTATTCTTTGGTGTCGCGATTTAAGCGTCAAAGGGTTGGCCGCGTTAAACCGGTAATCTATGAGCAGGAATTTTCGGGGGATACGGCGCATAAATTCAAGTACGGTGTCTTCTGTGATCTCCTTTTTTGAAAAAATCCCGAGTTGCTGAGTCCACGAAGGACTGTGAATATAATGTATGCCATATTTTTTCCGCCTTGGCAGTGGCATTACCATATCATAGTCTTCTGATACAATAACGTCCCAGTTTTCGCAGACACAATTCAAATACCAGCTGTAAGCATAAACCCTTGAATTTTTTGCACCCGACACACACAGATCATATTTGTCTTTGTCAATTAAAGGATTTGGGATGTATCTGATCATTTCTTGTGAGATATGCTTAGGAGGCCCTGCTTACAGGGATTTTTATTAAACCAATTCTTATCATATCACTTTGCTCAATTCCTTGAGCAATGCTTCATACAGGCGACCCCAGCCTCTCCAGCGCCCGGAGCCACTCACTGATTCGTTGTGGAATATCGTGATCAGTGTACCGTCAACCTTTCTGATCTCCTTTGCCAGCTGGATGATCGTGTTAAAAGATTTCTTTGGTGTGAAATTCATATAATCCTTCAAGGTGGTATCCATCACAGCAAAAGGGAAAACCTTAAGTGGAGTCTGGATCTCAAAATCAAGGTCGTAAAAATAAAAGGGGGTGCATGTACTTGCCCTGAAACCATAATGAGATGCGTACCCCATTGAGTATTCATCTTTAATTTCCAAATCAACCAGGTGTTGATAGGTTTCTGGTAATTCAAGGCGGAGGTAGTGCTGCCTGGATCTGGTGATCGGAAAGTTTACAATATTCTCCAGCGTGGATTTTTCCTTTTTGATCTTCAATTCCTTCTTCATACTAAAATACGATGGATGTATTCCGACGTCTGCGTAATCAGCTATGTTCTTGATCAATAATTTATAATGCACATTGCCCGGTGAAATATTTTTGTCATAGGTTGTGTACTCACTCATCAGGAAAAAAAATACCGTATTGATATTGTATTTTATTTTTAATGCCAAAAGCATCTTAAACATGTCAAAAGGATCCCTCCTCAAATTAAAAATAACGAGGAATCGCATCCAAATATCCCTTATATTAAACTGAAAAAGATCTTTTAAAATTCCTCCGACATTTCTTGTAAACCCTTTGTGTTTGTATTGATAGGCGCTGTCGACATCTATTGTAGAGATGTAACTAAACTTTCGCTCCTTATTGCTCAGTTCATCTTTTTGATCCTCAAATTTTTCCAAAAGGAGGGTTCTGAATTTATAGGCCCAGATATCGACCATGGGTTTATCAAGAAATTTATTTTGGAAGGCCAGGCTTTCCGATGCCGGAAACCGTTCATAATGATCTTTTACGTGAGGCAGGTATTCTTCATACCTGCTGATCAAATAAAAACTGGCGGCAAAAATGTCGCAAGGCACCTCTGCTCCAAAATTGGTTTGGAAAAAGCATGGAATATCGTCCCAGCGAACCATATTAATATCAAGATAATCAATACCCTGATTGAACAGCAGTTCATTGTTCTTAACAAACAACTCATTGCCCAGGGCTTGTTTGGTATAAGAGAACTTCATGCCTTCATGACCAATGAATTCTTCAATTTTTGTAGTAAACCCAACCTCTATCCCGAGGATCCTCATAAATATTTGCCTGAAGGTATAACTAAGCCTGGGCGTGATCTTATGGGTGTAAACTAAAAGCATTTTAAGGGTATTTGATCATCCAAATGTAATCTTTCTGCAGCGTTTTAGGAAATCTCTTTGAAAAAGAAAATGAAGAGGTCACAGGAACCTCATAAGACCTTGAAACTTACATTCTATTCTCATCGGCGAAACTGAAATAACCGTGCTGAGAAACAATGATATGATCCAGCACTTTGATGTCGAGCAATTCACCTCCTTTAATGATCTTTTTAGTCAATTGCAAGTCTGAATGGCTGGGGGTTAAACTTCCGGAAGGGTGGTTATGACATAAGATAATACTTGTAGCACCTTTTGAAATAGCCTTCTTAAAAATAAGCCTGACATCTACCAAGGTAGCATGAATACCTCCCTTGCTCAACTGACTTTTATCCAGAAGATTATTGGCATTATTTAAGAAAAGGATCCAAAATTCCTCGTGTAACAGGTCTCCGATAAAAGGCTGCATGATCTCAAAAGCTGCCACAGAACTATTCACTGTTTTCTTTTCCTTTGCATGTTCCATGCTTCTTCTTTTACCGAGTTCCATTGCCGACATGATGCTTACAGCCTTTGATTTTCCAATCCCCTTGAATGCCATAAGATCATCAATGGTCATAGTGGCAAGGGCATTTAAATTATGATCAAATCGCAGCAAAATACGTTTTGACAAGGCGACTGCACTTTCCTCTCTGTTTCCTGTGCCAATGATTATTGCAATCAGTTCTGCATCAGACAAGGAGGCTTTTCCCTTGTCCAGCATTTTTTCACGTGGCCTGTCATCCTCTTTCCACTGTTTAATGGTCAGGAACTTCTTATCTTCATTTGGCATTATTGCATGAAATTACTTTGAAAGATATAAAAGAAAAACTATACATTTGTATTGAACAATACGATGAATTGTAAGGTATTTCATCATGATTATTGAAAATGTTTAATCAATAAAACTTAAATGAAAATAATAATTGCCGGGGCTGGAGAGGTCGGTTTTCACTTATCCAAATTGCTGTCATTCGAATCGCATGAAATTATTCTGATAGATCAAGACAAGGACAGATTGCTTTACGCCGACTCTAAATTAGACATCAAGACCCTGCAATATGATGCAACTTCCATTCTTGCCCTGAAAGAAGCCAACGTTCAGAATTCTGATCTTTTCATTGCCGTTACCTCTTCTGAAACCACCAATATAACAGCCTGCGCCATCTCTAAGAAACTGGGGGCCAAAAGGACTGTTGCCAGGATCAGTAATTCTGAGTTCACTGACAATAAAGACGAGATTAATTTTAGTGAACTGGGCATCGATGAACTAATCTCAACCGAGGAGCTCGCTACCAGCGAGATTAAATTGCTACTGGAAAAGGCTACTTTTAATGAAACACATGAATTTGAAGAAGGAAAACTAACCATGGTGGCCATGATCATTTCAAGTACGGCGCCTTTTGTAGGAAAAACCGTAAAAGATGCAGCCGCTAATTTTGCCGGCATCAATTTCATGCCAATTGCCATAAAAAGGAAGAATTCTGTTGAAACCATCATTCCCCGGGGGGACACCGTTTTCAAGGAAGGTGACCAGTCTTATTTTATTACCCTTGAAAAAGGCGTGGAAGAATTGAACCGACTGGCGGCCAGGAAGAGCAAGCCTATAAAAAATGTAATGATTTTGGGCGGGAGTAAAATCGGAGAAAAAACCGCCAGGGATCTCTGTGACAAAAACCTGAACATCAAATTGATCGAATACAACAAGAACAGGGCCATTGAACTTGCAGACCAATTGCCGAATGCGCTCATCATTTATGGTGACGGAAGGGATGTTGAACTTCTTGAGGATGAAAATGTATCTGATATGGATGCCGTTGTGGCCGTAACGGGAAGGTCCGAGACCAATATCATGTCCTGCCTTATGGCTAAATCAAAGGGTGTTGGACGAACGATTGCCCTGGTACAAAACGTGGATTATTTCAACCTGAGCAAAAATATCGGGATAGACACCCTGATCAATAAAAAGCTGCTTGCTGCAAATAATATTTTCAGGTATATCAGAAAAGGGGAAGTACTTGAAATGACAATTTTGAACGATATCAATGTGGAAATACTGGAGTTCAAACCTTCGAAGAACTCCAAGATCACAAAAAAGAAAATTAAAGATCTCAAATTTCCGAGAAATGCGATCATTGGAGGTGTGATCAGAGACAATACAGGGGTTATCGCTCTTGGAGATTTTCAGATCCGGGAAGATGACAAAGTCGTTGTTTGCTGTTTTCCTAAAACGATCCCTAAGGTTGAAAGATTCTTTAATTGATCCTTAAATGAAAAAATTCAACTTTAAAATCATATTTCAGCTCATGGGAATCCTCCTCCTGTTCAATGGCGGGTTCATGCTGGTTTCAGGTCTTATAAGCTGGTATTTTGATGATGGTGCACTCTCCGGGGTATTGCTGGCCGGAATGATCACCCTGGTGACAGGGTTGGTGCTTCGTTTTGCTACCAAAGGATTTGAAAAAAAAATCAAAAAAAGAGAAGGCTATCTGGTCGTTACCCTGGGCTGGATCACGATGTCTTTATCTGGGGCGCTTCCATACATATTTACCGGGGCAATCCCTGTATTTACAGATGCATTTTTCGAAACAATGTCTGGTTATACAACCACGGGAGCCTCTATCATGAACGACATAGAGATCATGCCCAAAAGCATTCTGTTCTGGAGAAGCACGACACACTGGATAGGTGGCATGGGGATCATCGTACTTGCCATTGCCATCCTGCCACTTCTAGGAATCGGGGGAATGCAGATGTTTGCAGCGGAAGCACCCGGTCCTTCTGCAGATAAATTGCACCCCAGAATTACAGATACGGCAAAACGTCTGTGGTTTTTATATTTTGGACTGACCCTTACCGAAGCTGTTTTATTGAAATTTGCAGGAATGGGTTATTTTGATGCCATCAATCACGCTATGAGCACCCTCTCAACCGGTGGTTTTTCGACAAAAAATGCCAGTGTGGCGCACTGGAACGACCAACCTTTGATTCAGTATATTATTATGTTTTTCATGTTCGTGGCCGGAACTAATTTTGTGCTGAGTTATTTTGCGGTCAAAGGAAAATTTGCAAAGTTCATGGCTGATGAAGAATTTAAATATTATCTCATCGCTGTTTTATCTATTGGCCTGATGACCACTTTAGTCGTATTTTATTATGCTGATGTTTCAATTCACCCAACAGAAGTGCAACTCATTTCACATCCGAAAGTTCTGGGAGAATTCGAAAGTTCTTTTCGCCATGCCTTGTTTCAGGTAATCGCAGTGATCACAACAACAGGATTTGTATCAGCCGACTTTACCATTTGGTCGCCTTTTTTAACCGTGCTGTTTTTCATCATGATGTTTTTAGGGGCCTCGGCGGGTTCAACCGCAGGTGGTGTTAAGATTGTCAGGCATATCATCATGATCAAAAACGGTTTTTTAGAATTTAAGCGAAGCCTGCACCCTAATGGGATCATCCCCGTGAGATATAATGAAAAAACGGTGACAAGAGGGATCGTATTCAATATCATGGCCTTTTTTATTCTTTACCTGATCATATTTGCCATCGGTTCGCTGGTATTTAGTTTTATGGGGGTTGATTTTATGACCTCGGTAGGAGCGGCAGCATCATCATTGGGAAATGTGGGACCCGCTTTTGGAGACCTCAGCCCGGTCAATAATTATTCAAGCCTCCCGCCTTTCGGTAAAATATGGTCATCCATGCTGATGTTATGTGGCAGACTGGAACTATTTACGGTATTGATAATTTTTACGCCCTATTTTTGGAGAAACAGTTAAACCTTCTTTCCAATTGATCAGTTTTTTAAGGATCCTGAACCTTAGCCTGAAATATTGGGTATTTATTTTTGAAAATCTGTAACTTGCACGCACAGAAATCGTACCTGGAACATGAAAATAGCAAAACCTTATTTCCCCAAAAATAAAATTCGAATTGTAACCGCTGCTTCCCTATTTGACGGCCATGATGCCGCGATAAACATCATGAGAAGAATTATACAGGCAACCGGTGTTGAAGTAATTCATTTGGGCCACGACAGAAGTGTGGAAGAAGTTGTCAATACAGCGATTCAGGAAGATGCCAACGCTATTGCCATGACCTCTTACCAGGGAGGCCACAATGAATATTTTAAATACATGTATGACTTGCTGCAGGAGAAAGGTGCGCCCCAGATCAAAATCTTTGGTGGTGGAGGCGGCGTGATCCTGCCCAAGGAAATCGAATCGTTGATGGCTTATGGCATCACACGTATTTATTCTCCTGATGACGGCAGGAATTTGGGCCTCCAGGGCATGATCAATGACATGATACAGCAATGTGATTTCGACCCTTCGCTGCAATATGAAAAAGAAGAAGATGTCATTGAAAAACTCAAGGTCAATGACAAAAACACCATTGCAAGAATGGTGAGCCTCGCAGAAAATCACCAAGATACTTTTGCGACTGAATTTCCAAAGCTCAAAAATACAGATTCAAAAATCCCTGTACTGGGCATAACAGGTACGGGAGGCGCCGGAAAATCTTCTATGGTTGACGAACTTGTCAGAAGGTTTTTATCAGATTTTCCTGACAAGAATATTGGTATCATCTCTGTTGACCCTTCCAAAAGAAAAACCGGAGGGGCCCTGCTGGGTGACCGGATCAGAATGAACTCAGTAAACCGTGAGCGGGTATACATGCGTTCATTGGCAACAAGACAATCGAACCTTGCTTTGTCAAAACACGTGAGTGATGCATTAAACATCCTTAAAAAAGCATCCTTTGATCTGATCCTGCTCGAAACTTCAGGCATTGGACAATCAGATACCGAAATCCTGGACCATTCCGATTTTTCCCTTTATGTAATGACCCCGGAATATGGTGCGGCCACCCAATTGGAAAAAATAGACATGCTTGATTTTGCTGATGTCATCGCACTGAACAAATTTGATAAGAAAGGGGGAATGGATGCGCTAAGAGATGTCAAAAAGCAATACCAGAGAAACCATAACCTATGGGAAACCAAAACTGAAAAAATGCCTGTTTTTGGAACCATTGCCTCGCAGTTCAATGATCCCGGTACCAATAATCTGTATACCTATCTTATCGAAAAATTAAATGAACTTTCGGGCCATTCATTTAAATCATCGTTTAAATTCTCTTCTGAACTGAGTGAAAAACAGTATATCATCCCTCCAAAAAGGGTTCGGTACCTGTCTGAAATAACAGATACCAACAACCAATATGACAAATGGTGCCAGGATCAAAGTGACATCGCTCAAAAACTATACGGGATCTATCTGACCCTCAATACCATTGCCGGTTACGAATACACTCTTGACAGCAACGGGATCTCTCAGCAAAACAATGCGGAAAACCTCAGTAAAGATCAAGAAAAACTGGCCCTGAGCCTCATCGACGAATTCAACAGCACCAAAATGAACCTGACGGCTCATAACTGGGCTCTAATTCTTGGATTTGATGCTAAGAAACAGGCCTATAAAAATGAGGTCTTCAAATTCCGCGTTCGTGACAAGGAAATTAAGATCAAGACGCATTCCAGGTCCTTGTCTCATTTGGATATTCCAAAAATATCGCTACCTGCATACAAAGCCTGGGGAGATCTTTTACTGTGGACCCTCCAGGAAAACGTACCGGGAGAATTCCCGTTTACAGCCGGGATCTATCCCTTTAAGAGAACCGGGGAAGATCCGACGCGAATGTTTGCCGGTGAAGGCGGACCTGAAAGAACGAACCGAAGGTTTCACTACGTCAGCCTGAATGCCCCAGCCAAAAGATTATCCACGGCCTTTGACAGTGTTACACTGTATGGCAATGATCCTGATCACAGACCCGACATCTATGGAAAGATAGGGAACGCGGGCGTTTCGGTTTGTTGCCTTGACGACGCCAAAAAGCTCTACTCGGGCTTTGAACTTACAAACCCGCTTACCTCGGTTTCAATGACCATTAATGGTCCCGCACCCATGTTGTTGGGCTTTTTTATGAATGCGGCCATTGATCAGGAATGTGAGAAGTACATCAAAAAGCACCGGCTGGAAAAAGAAGTCGAGGAAAAAATCAAAAAGATTTACCTGAAAAAAGGGGTATCTATACCTACATATCAGGGAAAACTTCCAGAGGGAAATGATGGTTTAGGCCTTATGCTTCTTGGGGTTACAGGTGACGAAGTGCTTCCTCATGAGGTTTATCAGGAAATCAAAAAAGAAACCCTGTCAAAAGTCAGGGGTACTGTCCAGGCAGACATCCTCAAAGAAGATCAGGCTCAGAACACATGTATATTTTCTACTGAATTTGCTTTGAAAATGATGGGGGACGTTCAGGAGTATTTCACAAAAAATCAAATCAGAAACTTTTATTCTGTTTCCATTTCCGGATATCATATTGCTGAAGCCGGGGCCAACCCAATATCCCAACTGGCTTTCACCCTGTCTAATGGTTTCACCTATGTTGAATATTACCTGAGCAGGGGAATGGATATCAATAAATTCGGACCTAACCTGTCTTTCTTTTTCTCGAATGGAATCGACCCCGAATATGCCGTAATCGGTCGGGTGGCCAGAAAGATCTGGGCCAAGGCGATGAAGTTAAAATACGGAGCCAATGAAAGGGCTCAAATGCTGAAATACCACATACAGACCTCCGGAAGGTCTCTGCATGCACAGGAAATTGATTTTAATGACATAAGGACCACCCTACAGGCTTTATATGCCATATATGACAATTGCAATTCGCTGCATACGAATGCCTATGATGAAGCCATCACCACCCCCACCGAAGAATCCGTCAGGAGGGCCATGGCAATACAGCTCATCATCAATAAAGAACTGGGGCTGGCCAATAATGAAAATCCTTTGCAAGGATCTTTTATCATTGAAGAACTGACAGATCTGGTAGAACAGGCGGTATATCTTGAATTTGATAAGATCACTGAAAGAGGGGGAGTTCTGGGTGCCATGGAAACCATGTATCAAAGATCTAAAATTCAGGAAGAAAGCTTGTATTACGAGGAACTGAAGCACAATGGCAAGATCGATATTATCGGTGTCAATACTTTTTTAAGCAGTAAGGGCTCTCCCACCGTGCTTCCGCAAGAAGTAATCAGAGCTACGGAAAATGAAAAACAGCACCAGATACGTGTCATAGAAAACCTTCATAAGGCCAACAGGGAAATAAGTGAAAAAGAAATTCAAATGCTCAAGGAAAAAGCCATTCACAATCAAAATATTTTTGAGCAGCTGATGGAAGCCACCAAAACATGCAGTTTGGGCCAGATTACCGCTGCTCTATTTGAAGTTGGCGGTCAGTACAGAAGAAATATGTAACGGATCCTGATATTTTTTGTTCCATGGTTTTATAATTGCAAACCCAATTTTATGATCCTGTTTGAATTGGTATTTCTTTTGTAGATTTATGCGAACTTAAACGATTTTCATGAAAAAACAGTTTCGCATCAGCATACTTCTTTTATCTTCCATATTGTGCCTTCTCTCATGTGGAGACATAAGCAAAAAAAAGGATCAGCAAGTAGTTGATAAAACATCTTATGTGGAAGAAAATTTTGACAAGCAGGAAGTTACAATCACGATGCGAGATGGTATCAAGTTGCATACAAGTGTCTATTCACCAAAAGACAAATCCAAAAAATATCCTATTCTGCTGCTGAGAACCCCTTACAGCAGCCGGCCCTATGGGAAAGACAAATTCCCAAAAAAAATTTCGCCGAATAAATACATGATGAAAGAAGGATACATCGTTGTTTACCAAGACGTAAGAGGAAGGTGGATGAGTGAAGGAACCTATGACAATATGCGAGCTTATATCCCAAATAAAACATCTGACAAAGACATTGATGAAAGTACGGATACCTATGATACCATTGACTGGCTCGTGAAAAACGTTGAAAACAATAACGGGAAAGTAGGCATCTGGGGTATATCCTATCCCGGGTTTTATGCCTCCTACGCCACCCTTGATGCCCACCCTGCCTTAAAGGCCGCTTCCCCACAAGCTTGTATTGGAGATTTCTTTTTTGATGATTTTCACCACAACGGGGCCTATATGCTAAGTTATTTCAGAGCTACCTCACTGTTTGGTACGATCAAGGACCAGCCTACTGATACCGCATGGTACAAACTTCCCGAACTAGACACCGAAGACCAATATCAATTTTTTCTTGACGCGGGTCCTCTCAGTAATTTAAACAAGTATTTTCAATATGACACCCCTGACCAAAGGGGCTTGAGAAACAATGATGATGTAGATGATGTGTTTTGGAAAGAACTCAAAGACCATCCCAATTATGACAGTGTGTGGCAAAAGAAGGGACTGATTCAGCACTTAAAAAATGTCAAACCATCTGTGGCCACCATGATCGTTGGAGGCTGGTTTGATGCAGAAGACCTTTATGGTCCGCTGGAAACCTATAAGGCCATTGAAAATCACAACCCGGATAATTATAACACTATCGTATTCGGACCCTGGGATCATGGAGGATGGTCGAGAACCAAATCACAAAATATCGTGGGCAATTATTATTTCGGTGACTCCATCTCTGATTTTTTTCAAAAAAACATTGAGTCGCGTTTTTTTGAACACTTTTTAAAAAACGAAGGGGACCACAACAGCGGCCTGCCCGAGGCCTATGTTTTTGATACCGGAAAAAAAGCATGGAGTACCTTCAACAGCTGGCCTCCTGAAAACACGAGAAAAGAGGTCCTTTACCTCTCAGCAGATCAAAAGCTGACCAGCGGTAAGGAGCGCCTGGTTCCGATCACTTATGTAAGTGACCTCAAAAGGCCGGTTCCTTATACCGAGGATATCAAAACGGTCTTTACCCCGAGAAAATACATGACCGACGACCAAAGGTTTGCCGCAAGAAGACCGGACGTATTGGTTTTCGAAACAGGGGTCCTGGATCAAGACATGACCCTTTCAGGAGATATTATGGCCAAATTAAAGGTGGCCACAACAGGCACAGACGCTGACTGGATCGTAAAAATCATTGATGTACATCCCGCCGGGGCGAAAAGTGAACACGACGGAATGCAGGGACATTTAAAAATGAGCAATTATCACCTTATGGTCAGAAGTGAGGTCATGAGGGGAAAATTCAGGAATAGTTTTTCAGTACCCGAACCTTTTGTTCCGAATCAGGTCACCGATGTGAACATCAAATTACAAGACGTGTTTCATACCTTTAAAAAAGGTCACAAGCTTCAGGTTCAGGTCCAAAGTACATGGTTTCCTTTGATTGATTTAAACCCACAAACCTTTGTTCCCAATATCTTTAAGGCTGAAGAAAGTGATTTTAAAACCCAGACTCATTCTGTTTTCACCTCTTCTTCCATTGAATTCAGCGTGTTAAAATAATAGCGGTTGGCACATTTAAAAAAATCCATAGCACAACAAATTAAATTCGGCGTATTTTTAGCCGCTCCCCTGTTATTCTTGTACCTCGTTTTTTTTGTAGAACTTGACAAAGAAAACCCTGCAACCGGCTATACTTTGGCCGTCGCCTTGTTAATGGCCTTGTGGTGGGTTACCGAAATCATTCCTTTGGCAGTAACTTCTTTGCTGCCCTTTGTACTGTTTCCTATACTTGGAGTGATGAATGGTAAGGTAGTCGCATCCAATTATTTCAATGATATCATTTTTTTGTTCCTGGGTGGATTTCTTTTTGCCCTCGCAATGCAAAAATGGAAGCTTCACAAAAGAATTGCCTTGAAATTAATGCTCATCGTCGGAAACAGTCCGGCCAGAATCATGCTGGGCTTCATGCTTGCAACCTCCTTTTTATCTATGTGGATATCCAATACGGCAACCACCATGCTCATGGTCCCTATTCTGATGTCGATTATTCTTAAACTTGAGGAAGTAAATCAGGATAAAAGTATTCACAGTTTTTCAACAGGGCTTCTATTGGCTGTGGCCTACAGTGCCTCAATCGGGGGCATCTCAACTTTGGTTGGCACCCCACCCAATCTTTCATTTGCCCGAATATTTGCTATTTATTTCCCCAATGCACCTGAAATCTCTTTTGCTTCCTGGTTCTTCTATGCTTTCCCGATTGTTGTGGTATTATTTTCCATAACTTTTGGCTATTTGTACCTGGCATTCATTAAAAGAAACCAAAAAGAATGGACACATATAGATCATTCAGTGATACAACATGAATACATGAGACTTGGCCCCTGGATCAGAGAGCAAAGGATCATTGCTTTTTTATTTGTAATGCTTGCGTTCCTTTGGTTCAGCCGAGCTGATATTGATGTGGGTTTCTTTACAATACGAGGTTGGTCAGGTCTTTTTGAGCATCCAAAATATCTCAATGATGGTACGGTGGCCATTACCATTGCCATTATCTTGTTTTTGATCCCGGCAAAGAGGGGCAGCAGTAAATTCATTATGGATTGGAAAACTGCCGAAAACATACCCTGGGAGATCATTTTGCTTTTTGGAGGCGGATTTGCCCTGGCCAGTGGTTTTAAAGAATCAGGCCTGTCGCAATGGTTTGGAGATCAACTGATATGGTTGAAAGACGTTCACCCCCTTATCATTGTTTTGTCTGTATCCCTGTTGATTACATTTTTGACTGAGCTGACCTCCAATGTTGCAACCGTAGAAACTTTTTTACCCGTGCTGGCTGGTCTGGCCATGAGTATTGAACTGAATCCGCTACTGTTTATGCTTCCTGCTACGATATCGGCATCCCTGGCATTTATGCTGCCTTCTGCAACGGCACCCAATGCCATTATTTTTGGGACCAAAAGGCTGAGGGTAATCGATATGTCTAAAACGGGCCTGGCACTGAATTTTATCGGAATAGCCATCGTTACCCTGGCCACATATTACCTTGCGACGATTATTTTCAATATTTCATTAAACGATTTTCCTGCTTGGGCGGCAAAATAATGAACAGGTCCGAACGGCTACTGCAATAATCATATAAAGACTGAAAAGGGCAGGCATTCACAAAAAATCTGAATAAAAAAAGTCTTATTTTTAAAAAAACAGTTAGCGGAAAAAACAAAAGCTCTGACACATTTAAAATTTAGAAAAAAAATTGATCGTATATGGAAACAGGAGAGATCATTGATGTATATGGACAGGCCATAATGGATTATTATATGGGGAAAGACACATATTTACGGACCATCTCTTCCATTGCAGGAGAGGATGAACTTCCGATCGCACATTTGTTCAGGTCCTTTGAAGAAATGCCGGAATTGGAACAGATTGCCCTGAACCTGTCAAGGGGAAAAGTACTTGACCTGGGATGCGGGGCTGGAAGTCATTCCTTGTATTTGGAACAAAATGCTTTTCATGTCAAGGCATTGGACATATCACAAGGTGCCATTGAAGTCTGTCAACTCAGAGGACTTAAAAAACCGGTGTGCCAGGATTTATGGAATTTAAAAAATGAAAAATATGACACGATTCTGGCCTTGATGAACGGTGCAGGAATCTGTGGCACCCTTGCAAAATTACCTGATTTTTTAAACCACATAAAATCGCTGTTGCGATCAAAAGGACAGGTACTCATGGATTCCTCTGATCTGATATACATGTTTGAAGATGAAACCGGACAAGCGGATGTTCCCTTTGGGGATCGTTACTATGGTGAAATCGAATTTGATCTCGAGTATAAAGGAAACAGGAGTGGCCGTTTTCCGTGGTTGTACATCGACTATTTTAATTTGGAAAAGCATGCTCTTGAAGCAGGTTTTACCTGTGAATTGATTAAAAAAGGGCCGCATTACGATTACCTGGCCCGTTTAATTTTGCCAGAATAACCATTACCCTTCCGGTTACTCACTGAAGGCCGATAAGTTGGGTTTATCCGGTCTCTTTTTTTTGCAGATACAGCAGTACCATACACGCCAGCAAACAGATGGCAGCCATAAGGTACCAGGTTGATTCAAATCCAAAACGTGCAGAAAATTGCATCCCTACATTCGGGCCAAGAATATGCGCCATTGAAAATGACATACTGTACATGGCCATATAAGAACCCTGATTGCCTCTTTTAGAACGATCAA
>CBDUAP010000032.1:0-20041 GCA_965365165.1 uncultured Flavobacteriaceae bacterium | reverse complement strand
CCCTGCCGAAAAGACCAGGGTTACGTTTGTCTTGATTCCTTTATCAGAAAAATATTTACAAGCCTTGATCCCGTCAGCAATCATTGGCAATTTTACCACGATCTGCGAATTTAAAGCGGCCAAAGCCTCACCTTCTCTTACCATTCCTTCAAAATCAGTGGCAATGACCTCAGCACTTACATGTCCTTCCACTACATCGCATATGGCCTTGTAGTGATTTATAATATTCTCAGCACCTGTTATTCCTTCCTTTGCCATCAGGGACGGATTGGTTGTTACCCCATCGAGAATACCCAAGGCCTGTGCCTCTTTAATCTGATCTAAATTGGCTGTGTCAATAAAAAATTTCATCGTTTTATTTTTAAATTTTTGCAAATATAAATTATTAAATGGTATTGTAACTATCTAATTTGATCATGAATAGAAAAGTTATGCAGACATTGTTAATTAAATTTCCCGGAAGCTAAAAAAACGTTTTAGAAATAAATTCCATAAACTTACCGATGAAAAATTAACACAATTCATAAAGTCCGAACTTTCGGAAATTCGTAACTTCATGTTCATTTTTAAAACTAAAATTATGGCAACAATAAGACTTGGAGACGTGGCTCCTGATTTTACTGCAAAATCCACAGAAGGCGAAATTAATTTTCACGAATGGCTGGGCAATGACTGGGGTATTCTGTTTTCGCATCCCGCCGATTATACGCCTGTTTGCACGACTGAACTGGGTACAGTGGCTAAATACAAAACAGAATTTGACAAGCGAAATGTTAAAGTGCTGGCATTGAGCGTCGATGGTCTGGAGTCTCACTATGACTGGATCAAAGATGTGAACGAAACCCAGCACACCAGAGTGAACTTTCCTATCATTGCAGATGAAGACAGGAAGGTATCTGAATTGTATGACATGATCCATCCTAATGCCAGTGAAAAATTCACTGTAAGGTCAGTGTTTGTAATAGGTGATGACAAAAAAGTAAAACTCATTATCACCTATCCCGCCTCAACAGGAAGAAACTTCGATGAATTACTTCGCGTAATTGACTCCTTGCAGCTTACGGCATACCACAAAGTAGCTACTCCTGCAAACTGGAAAAGCGGGGATGATTGTGTGATTGTTCCGACTGTACCAAAAGAAAAAATTGCTGAATTATTTCCCAAAGGATACAAAGAGTTAAAACCTTACCTGAGGCTCACACCTCAACCCAATTTAAATTAAATGAAAGGGCCTGTCAAAAGGCCCTTTTCAATTTTGAGTCACCAGCAGGCGCAGCAGGAAACCTGAAGAGAAGGTGAAAAATATTTTATACCTTTCCACTCCTGTTAAAAAACTGTAATGAATGAAGGACACTTCTTTTAAAAACCATTAAATCATTCTTCCGACATGCCAGAAAACGATAAAAAATTGATCAAGGGATTCAAACACATCATCCATGAACATGAATCCTTCTCAAAAGAAACCATGATCAAAAAGTCTGAAGAATTTTACAGTTGGATTGATAAAAGGCGTTCTGTCAGGGAATTCAGCAACCGTGAGGTCCCTCGAACTGTCATAGAAAATATCATCAAATCGGCTTCAACGGCTCCGTCCGGCGCCCATAAGCAACCCTGGACCTTTTGCGCCGTTTCCAATAAGGATTTGAAAAATAAGATTCGAATTGCTGCGGAAGCAGAAGAAGAAGAAACCTATAAAAACAGGATGGGAGAAAGATGGAAAAACGACCTGGCCCCAATGGCCGTCGACCAGCACAAACCCTTTCTGGATATTGCCCCGTGGCTGATTATCGTTTGTAAAAGGGCCTTTGAATACAAGCAGGATGGAACAAAGCACAATAACTATTACGTCAATGAATCTGTTGGCATTGCCTGCGGCATGCTGATTACTGCAATTCACAATGCCGGCCTGGTCACGCTTACGCATACGCCCAGCCCCATGAAGTTTCTGACCACACTTTTAAAACGTCCTGATAATGAAAGGGCATTTTTGCTGCTACCTGTTGGCTATCCCAAAGAACCGGTTTATGTTCCTGACCTGAAAAGAAAATCCCTCGACGAGGTAGGTGTCTTTTATGAATAATTCAATTACATCCCATAATGTCTCATGAGCAGCTTTTCATAGACCCGGTCGGGTAAAATCCGTTTAAGAACAATCGAAAATTTCTGCATGAATTCCCCAACTTTATAGTGTAATTTAGGCTTTGGGTCATTAATGATCCTGTAGATCTGTCGGGCCATTTCAAGAGGATCCTTGCCTGAACTGACATGGGCATCCATTAAATCGAGATTTTTTTGATAGACCTTTTGATAAGGAGAAGCCTCAAGGGCAGGCGCATGATACCTTCCTGAAGCAATATTGGTGGCAAAATCTCCGGGAGCCACATTGACCACTCGGATCCCGAACGAACTGACTTCCATGCTCACTGATTCCGTAACGATTTCCAAGGCACTTTTGGTAGCACTGTAAACGCCCCTGAACGGAAGTCCCATATAGCCTGCAATAGAAGTAACATTAATGATCAATCCGCTTTTTTGCTGACGCATTACAGGAAGCACAGCCTTCATCACTTCAATGGCACCAAAAAAATTCGTTTCGAAGACCCTTCGCATCTCCTCGGTCGGCGTTTCTTCGATTGGTCCCGTAATGCCCATCCCAGCGTTATTGATCAGTACATCAAGTTTTCCTTCCTTTGAAACAAGAAACTCGATCGCACTTTCAATAGTGTCTTTTTTCTGAACATCAAGTGGCAATAGTTCAAAATTATCTTGTGAAGCTTTAGGGTTCCTGCTTGTGCCATAGACCTTAAATCCTTTGCTGCTCAAATACTCGGCTGTGACTTTCCCAATTCCGGAGGAAGCACCCGTAATTAAAATAACCTTACTCATGAATACAAAGATGCTATAAATTTTTGATACCTAAGAATGAAGTATGCTGTTGTGATGGAAGATTTTGCTCACTTCAGAGCACAAAAAAAGGCAAGCTACCTGCATCACACCGCTACGACCTAATACCTTTGCTGCGTTCCCGCCCTGGAGGATTCAAAGGGAGCTGGTTGTGCAGGACTTGCCCCTGCAAAAATACTATCCTTTTGCAATAAAACAAGGTTTTTTTTGTAACTTTTTATTTTGTGTTCATACTTATAAGATACAATTCAGATTATTAATTATATTTGTTAAACTTTAAACCGAAATTAAATGGAAGACCAGCCAAAAGTTACCAGAAAATCGATAATGCTTAACTATGGATTGTTATTGGGATTTGTCTCTATTGTAATCGCATTGCTCAATTATGTGTTTGGTGATCTGTACGATCCGCACTGGATCATGATAGTGGCATCAACAGTTTCGTCTATTGCTATTATTGTATTGGGAATTAAGAAAGTTAAAGAATTCAACGGTGGTTTCCTTAGCATTGGAGAGGCCATTAAAACTGGTCTTGGCATTTCATTGATTTCAGTCCTGATCTATTCTGTTTATCTGGCGGTGTTCTTTAATTTTATTGAAACCTCCTATTTTGAAAACGCGGCTCTCGTACAGGAGCAGAAAATACTGGAAAAATACCCCAATTTAACAGATGAACAAATGGAAGGAGCATTGAAAAATGCCGCCATGTTCAACAATACGGGTGCCAATATAACCCTTGCAATAATTATCAGCCTATTTTTTGGCCTGATCGTTTCGTTTATCAGCGGGTTGATCATGAAAAGAGCTGAAGAAGATTAACAAACCATCTTTAATGGATATATCCATAGTCGTTCCTCTGCTGAATGAGGAAGAATCTTTGCCGGAACTGCACGACTGGATTGCAAAAGTGATGCAATCTAATGAATTTACATATGAATTGCTTTTTGTGGACGACGGCAGTAAGGACAATTCCTGGCAGGTCATCAGATCGCTTTCGGAAAAAAACCCGAATGTAAGAGGGGTGCGTTTTTTAAACAATTTTGGGAAATCCCAGGCCTTGAACGCTGCTTTTAAAGAAGCCATGGGCGATGTGGTCATCACCATGGATGCAGATTTGCAGGACAATCCCGAAGAAATACCGGCCCTGTACAACATGATTGTACACGATGGTTTTGATCTGATCTCAGGATGGAAAAAAAAGCGGTTTGATTCAAAAATAAGGAAAAACCTCCCTTCTAAATTGTTCAATGCGGCAGCAAGAAAGACATCAGGACTTCAACTACATGATTTTAATTGCGGGTTAAAGGCCTATAAAAATGAGGTCGTTAAAAATGTGGACGTTTATGGAGAAATGCATCGCTATATTCCCGTGCTTGCAAAAAATGCCGGTTTTCATAAGATTGGGGAAAAAGTAGTGTTACATCAGGCCCGGAAATACGGCAGCACAAAATTTGGTATGGACAGGTTCATCAATGGTTTTCTCGATTTGATCACGATCAACTTTCTCAGTCGGTTCGGGAAAAACCCCATGCACCTTTTCGGACTCCTTGGTACTTTTGTTTTTTTCATTGGCTTGCTTGCCTCCCTGACCATTGGGATATCTAAACTTATCAAACTTTACAATCATGAGCCTACGATACTGATAACGGATAACCCCTGGTTTTTTATTGCACTGACCTGCATGATCCTGGGTTCCCAGTTGTTCCTCTCAGGTTTTCTGGGGGAACTGATACTCAGGTCAAAACGGGACCAGGAGCGCTATAAGATCAGCGAAAAAATAAACTTCCAATCCAGGAATTGAATCAAATGATTTTATGCCTGATCTAACCTGGTCAATAAGATGTGATTTTATAAAAGGCTGGTTTCCCTATTCAGTTTAAATTTGGTTAAAAAGTTTATCTTTGCTTCTTTAATAATTCAATCTTCCATGAATTCGAACGACATCATCAACAAAGCCAAACAATGGATCAAAGCACCCTTTGATGCAGAAACCCAAAATGAAATCAAACAACTCCTGGACTCAGGATCAAAGGAGCTTACAGATCGGTTCTATAAAGATCTTGAATTCGGAACCGGAGGCATGAGGGGGGTCATGGGAGCAGGAACCAACCGAATCAACAAATATACCTTGGGAAAGAACACCCAGGGCTTATCGAATTATCTTCTCAGGACCTTTAAAGAAAAACAACCTCAGGTAGCCATAGCATATGATTGCAGGCATAACAGCAAAGAATTTGCCAGATCTGTTGCCGATGTATTCTCTGCCAACGGTATCAAGGTCTTCCTTTTTGAGGACCTGCGTGCGACACCTGAATTATCCTATGCGGTGAGAGAACTGAACTGCGATTCAGGGATCGTCCTTACGGCTTCACATAACCCTCCCGAATACAACGGCTATAAGGTGTATTTCAATGATGGCGGGCAGATCATTCCTCCCCAGGACGGAGAAATTATCGACGAGATCAACAAAGTAAAATTTGAGGACATTAATTTTCAGGCGAAGGAGGAACTGATAGAAATAATTGGCGAAAAAATTGACGCAAAATTTGCTGCGGAGGCCGTCGAAAATGCCACTTCAAAGGGGACTCAAAACAGAGACAAACTAAAGATTGTCTTTACTTCGCTCCACGGAACATCAATTACAATGGTACCCCGTGCACTTGAACTTGCCGGATTTACCGATGTTCAGATTGTAGAAGAACAAAGAGAGCCCAATGGAGATTTTCCAACTGTGGAATCACCCAACCCGGAAGAACCGGCTGCTTTAAAAATGGCTACTGACCTGGCCAATGAGACCGGAGCCGATATTGTCATCGGAACCGACCCTGATTGTGATCGATTGGGCATCGCTGTAAGAGATCTGAACAATGAACTGGTGCTGCTCAACGGCAACCAGACATTTGCTATTCTTGTGAATGCACTTCTTGAAAAATGGGATCAGGAAAAAAGGATCGACGGAAAACAATTTATAGGATCTACCATTGTCTCTACGCCCATGGTCAACAGGATTGCTGAAAGCTTTGGTGTACAGACAAAAGTGGGACTTACGGGCTTTAAGTGGATCGCTAAAATGATCAGGGAGGCAGAAGGAAAAGAAGAATTCATAGGAGGTGGCGAAGAAAGTTTTGGATTCATGGTCGGTGATTTTGTGAGAGATAAGGATGCTGTTTCAAGTACCCTGCTGGCCTGTGAAATAGCGGCCATCGCGAAAAACAACAATAGCTCGGTGTATGCTGAATTGCTTAAGCTCTACAAAAAGCACGGGTTCTTTAAGGAACACCTGATTTCTGTCGTGAAAAAAGGAGTACAGGGTGCCCAGGAAATACAGCAAATGATGGCCGACATGAGAGAAAATCCGATTACTGAAATGGACGGAGAAAAAGTGAAATACCTTTATGATTATCAAACTTCTGTACGCAAGGATCTCATCGAGGGAACAACTTCAGATATAGATCTGCCAAAGTCAAACGTGCTGATCTACCAAACCCTGGAAGGAACGAGAATGGCTGCAAGACCCAGCGGAACAGAGCCTAAGATTAAATTTTATTTTAGTGTGAATACAGCTTTGGACGACGTGAAAGATGCCAAAAAAGTTGAAGCAGCCCTGGACGCTAAAATCCAGCGAATTATCAAAGAATGTGATTTATAGCATGTTCCTGTTGAAAAATGTGGTCTGCATGGACCAGAAAAGGCAGTTTAATTGCCCAATACAAAATATGCTAGTCAATGAACTATTTTAAAAAAATAATGCGTTTTGCCGGTCCTTATTTAAAGTTTGCCTGGCTCAACATTTTTTTTAACATCTTGTATGCCATCTTTAACGTTCTTTCCGTTCTGGCCTTTATCCCCGTACTTGGAATATTGTTCGGCAGGGAAGAAAAAATTACCGTAAAACCTGAATACACGGGCCTAACCGGACTGTATGACTATGTTCAAAACACTTTGAATTATTCCGTATCGAACATGATGGCAACCGGCGGAGTGGAAAAGGCGCTTCTTTTTATTTGCCTGATCAGTTTCTCCATGTTTTTCTTTAAGAACCTGTTTCGGTACCTGGCATTGTTTGTGCTCACCTTCCTGCGCACAGGAGTGGTCAAGGATTTAAGAGATGCCTTGTATTCTAAAATCATTTCTTTGCCCGTCTCTTATTTTTCTGAGAAGAAAAAAGGAGATACCATGGCGAGAATGTCAAATGATGTTCAGGAAATAGAAACCTCCTTTCTCAATACACTCGAAGCGATCGTCAGGGAACCACTGACCATTGTTTTTACGCTGATCTCCATGTTTGCCATCAGTGCAAAACTGACCCTTTTTGCCTTTGTACTCTTACCAGTATCGGGGATCATTATTTCTTCTGTGAGCAAGAAACTCAAAGCCAAATCGCTTCTGGCGCAGCAGGAAACAGGGAATTTCCTGTCATTTATTGAAGAGACCTTAACGGGTTTGAAAGTCATAAAAAGTTTTACGGCAGAGAAAAAAATGCAGGGTAAATTTAAAAAATCGACCCTGAGGTTAAAACAATTGCTCAACAGCGTTTTAAACAGGAAAAACCTTGCTTCCCCGATGAGTGAATTTCTTGGATCGGCTACCATTATTGCGATTTTATGGTACGGAGGAAGAATCGTACTTCTGGGCGAAGATGAAATGAAACCTCAGGAGTTCCTGGGCTATATTGGCTTGTTCTATCTCATCCTGAATCCGGCCAAGGCTATTTCAAAAGCCGTCTTCAGCGTTCAAAAGGGGAATGCCTCTGCAGAAAGAATCATTTCCATACTGGAAACAAAAAATGACATTGTGGACCTGCCCGAGGCCATGGATAAAGAAAGTTTTGAAAAAGAGATCGAACTGAAGAACATTTCTTTCAAATACAAAGATGAATTTGTATTGCAGGATTTTTCACTGAGGATTCCGAAAGGTGCAACGGTTGCCCTGGTGGGACAATCGGGAAGTGGAAAATCAACCCTGGCCAATCTCATTCCAAGATTTTATGACGTGAACCAGGGAGAGATCCTGATCGATGGGGTGAATATCAAATCGATTAAAATACATTCTCTGAGAGAGCTTATGGGACTCGTGACACAAGAATCCATACTCTTCAATGATTCAGTGAAGAACAATATCAAATTAGGGGTAGATGATGCCACTGATGAGGATATTTTGAATGCAGCCAAAATAGCCAATGCACATGAATTCATCAAAGAACTGCCAAACCAATATGAAAATAATATCGGTGACAGCGGAAACATGCTCTCAGGAGGGCAAAGACAGCGGCTGTCAATAGCGAGGGCAGTGCTTAAAAACCCTCCGATCATGATCCTGGATGAAGCGACTTCGGCCCTTGATACCGAATCAGAGCAACTGGTGCAGTCGGCCCTTGAAAAAATGATGGAAAACAGAACCTCGGTTGTAATTGCGCATCGCTTGTCAACCATTCAAAAAGCTGATATGATCGTGGTCATGCAAAAGGGAAAAATAGTGGAACAGGGTAAACACGCAGAGCTCCTGAAAAAGAAAAGTGCCTATTATAAACTCGTCAATATGCAGTCTCTAAGCTAGTTATAATACAGTTTTATAAAAAGCGGTTTGGGGCCTGCTTTGGAAAAAGCAATAAAAAGAATTTGAAATGGACATCATTAATCAGCTTGAATGGCGTTATGCCTGCAAGAAATTTGACATTAATAAAAAATTAAAAGAGGATCAGGTAGACATTTTAAAAAAAGCCTTTAATTTATCGGCCACGTCTTATGGCCTGCAACCTCTGAAACTGCTGATCGTAAAAAATGATCCGCTCAAAGAAAAACTGCTCCCTCTGGCCTATTACCAGAAGCAGGTATCGACCTGTTCCCATATCCTGATCATTTGTATTGACACGGCCTTTGGAGAAGATGATATCGACGCTTATTTTGACAGAGAGAAACAAATAAGAGGCGTATCGGAAGAAATCGTAGGCAAATTCAGGCAACAGCTAAAAGTTGTCTACAGTAAGAAAACGCAAAAAGAAATTGAGGATTCTGCAGTATACCAGGCCTACATCGCACTGGGGACCCTGATGACTGTTTGTGCAGAACAAGGGATCGATTCCTGCCCGATGGAAGGGTTTAACGCAAAAAAGTTAGACGAACAATTAGGTTTAAAAAACAAAAATTTAAGATCGGTTTTACTCTTGCCCGTGGGGTTCAGAGCTGAAGATGATTTCATGAGAAAAATGAAAAAAGTAAGGAAGCCCCTGAATGAAGTCATCATAGAACTTGATTAAAACCAAAAGAAATCAAATACCAAGCATAAAATCCAAACCACATGAAAAACACCGCTGTCAGAAATCTTGAGCCAAAGGTTCTTTGGAATCATTTTGCAGAAATCAATGCCATTCCAAGGGCTTCAAAAAAAGAAGATCAGATCGTGGAATACATGGTCGCCTTTGGCAAGGACCTTGGGCTTGAAACGATTGTTGATCCAGTAAAAAACGTGATCATCAGAAAGCCTGCTACTCCGGGAATGGAAAACAGGAAAACAGTTGTACTGCAATCGCATCTCGACATGGTTCATCAAAAAAACAGCGACAGCGATTTTGACTTTGACAATGAGGGGATCAAAATGTTCATAGACGGTGACTGGGTCAGGGCAAACGGAACCACTTTAGGAGCCGATAATGGCCTGGGTGTTGCTGCCATCATGAGTGTATTGTCAAGCCAGACCGTTGAACATCCTGCTATTGAGGCGCTCTTTACAATTGACGAGGAAACCGGGATGACAGGGGCTCAGGGCCTGGAAGCTGGTTACCTCAACGGTGAAATCCTGCTCAATCTCGATACTGAAGAAGATGATGAAATTGACATAGGCTGCGCAGGAGGAATCGATGTTACCCTGGTAAAGGATTATGACGAGGAAACATTAGACCAGAATGAATATTCAGGATTTGAAATTGTGGTCAGGGGCCTGCATGGCGGTCATTCTGGGATGGACATACACAAAGGTTTAGGCAATGCCAACAAAATCATGAACCGTTTGCTGAGCAGTATTGAAAAATATGCGAGAATTGCCCAAATCAATGGAGGCGGGCTTAGAAACGCCATACCAAGAGAAAGTACTGCCATTATCGCTTGTAAAACTGCTGACGTTCCAAAGCTCCGTAATGAATTCGACAAAATGTCCTTAATGATCAAAACCGAGTTTGAAACTGTCGAGCCCGGCCTGAGCTGTTCATTATCAGAAACCGTTTCACCTCTAAAGGTTTTGAGCCCACTTGCGCAGCACGGACTCTTGTACACAGTTGGAAATGCCATAAACGGAGTTTATAAAATGAGTGCCGAGATCGACAACCTGGTTGAAACTTCCAATAATATTGCCCGTGTAAGTGTCGAAAAAGGACATATGGAAATTTTGTGCCTCACGAGATCCTCTGTAGAGGCAGGTAAAATGGAAGTCGCCAATTCCTTAAAAGATGTTTTTGAAACTGAAGGATTTAGTGCTGAATTTTCGGGATCCTATCCGGGATGGACCCCAAACAAGGATTCCGCTATCTTGAAAGTACTCTCAAATCTCTATGAAAGGATGTTTCAAAGCCAGCCATCCGTTGTTGCCTGTCATGCAGGACTTGAATGTGGCATCCTCGGAACCCACTATCCGGAAATGGATATGATTTCTTTTGGACCAACCATCAAAGGTGCACACTCACCTGATGAAAGAGCCAGTATTTCCTCTGTTGCCAGATTCTGGGAATTTTTACAGGAAATTTTAAAAAATATCCCTTTAAAGGACTAAAAAGGGATCAGGAAAAGAAAGTATCAACAGTAGCTGACTTCCTTATTATATTGCCACCAACTAATACACTGGGAGATTTATGAGTATTCGTTAACCGGGGTGGCTTACCACTTGATCTCATGTTTACCATGGCTTTTCAAAAAATCATTGGTTTTGCTAAAATGCCGGTTACCGAACCAATACCCCCTGTTGGCACTCAGGGGTGAAGGATGCCCGCTGTTCAGCACAAGATGCTTCTTTTGATCGATCATTCTTCCTTTTTTCTGGGCAAAACCTCCCCAAAGTAAAAACACAAGGGGATCCTTCTTATCTGATAATTTTTGAATTACTGCGTCAGTAAAGTTTTCCCAGCCATGCTTTTGGTGAGATCCTGGCTGTGATGACCTGACTGTAAGTGTTGCATTCAATAACAAAACGCCTTGATCTGCCCAGCCCGTCAAATCGCCGCTTTCCGGATAAACCTTTCCTGTATCCACTTCCAGTTCCTTAAAAATATTTACGAGTGATGGGGGGTGTTTTACGCCTTCATGCACCGAAAAACAGAGCCCGTTCGCTTGATTTTCACCATGATAGGGATCCTGGCCCAGGATAACAACCTTGACCTGATCAAAGTCACAATGGTCAAAAGCGGCAAAGATCTCATGGCATCCGGGATAACAGGTATATTGCTCATACTCCGAACGTACATATTCTGCAAGGTCCTTAAAATAGCCCTTTTCAAATTCTCTTCGGAGTTCTGTTTTCCAGCTGTCTGAGATTTGTACGTTCATCGGATAAAATTGGTTATTTTTGCCATGACAAATTTAAGGCTTTGGCAAACAATATAACAGAAAAAACGTTGACCGATCTGGAATTTTCGACAATTCTGGAAACCATAGAAACTTTTTGTATTTCTGACCTGGGCCGTGAAGCCGTTCAGAAGATCAGACCTTTGAGCAGAATACTGGAACTCAAAACAGAATTAAATCAGGTCAATGAATATCTCGCTTCTTTCTCGAATGAGAATCGAATACCTAATCATTATTTCGAGGAAATTACAAAAGAAATCTATTTGCTGGGCATCGAAGACAGTTTTCTGGAAGGCACGGCTTTTATAAAAATTGCTTCCATATCAGATCGTGTCAATGAATTATTAAAGTTCTTTAAAAAATTCAAAACCTATTACCCTACCCTATTTCAGCAATCTGAAAACATAGAATTAAACATACAGATCAATAGCAGCATCAAGGCTTTGATCTCGCCATATGGAGAAGTTGTAGACAAGGCCTCCCCGGTTTTGTTCGGCCTTCGTAAGGAGATCAATAAACTGCGTGGTCAACTGGGAGGCAGTTTTAACAAGGCCATGGCCCATTATGCCAGCCTTGGCTATCTGGATGATATCAGGGAATCTGTTGTGGACCATCAACGCGTTTTGGCCGTGCAGGCCATGCACAGGCGAAAAGTCAGAGGTGCCATTTTAGGAAATTCAAAAACGGGAAGTATCGTATACATAGCCCCGCAGGCCACATTACAACTTTCAAGAGAACTTCAGAACCTGAAATACGAAGAACAGGAAGAAGTCGTCAAGATCCTGAAATCACTGACCAATACCATTCGTCCTTTTGCCGCATTGCTGCAAAAATACCAGGCATACCTCGCCCATCTGGATTCCCTGGGGGCCCGTGCGAAATACGCACATAAAATCAAGGCCTGCATGCCTTCCATTGTAAGGGAAAAAAAGATTTACCTTAAAAATGCCTACCATCCCATCTTATGGCTCGAGAATACAAATAAAGGCCTGCCCATTATCCCGCAGACCCTTGAACTGAATGAAAGTCAGCAGATCATTGTCATTTCAGGACCCAATGCAGGAGGAAAAAGCATTACCCTTAAAACCATTGGCCTTTTGCAGGTAATGCTGCAAAGTGGTATTCTCATTCCCGTCCACGAGCGGAGTGAAGTCAGTATTTTTGACAAAGTTCTAACCGATATTGGTGACAATCAGTCTATTGAAAATCAGCTTAGCACCTATAGTTACCGCCTTAAGAACATGCGGAATTTCTTAAAGAGGTGCAACGCCAATACCCTCTTTCTGATTGATGAATTCGGAACCGGTAGCGATCCTGAACTCGGTGGAGCCCTGGCTGAGGTCTTTTTAGAAGAATTTTACGACAAGGGAGCCTTTGGGATCATAACCACGCACTACTCAAACTTAAAAGTACTCGCCAGTGAACTGGAACACGTTACGAACGCCAATATGCAGTTTGATCAGAACTCACTTGAACCGCTGTTCAAATTACATACGGGTCAGGCGGGCAGTTCCTTTACTTTTGAAGTAGCCCAGAAAAACGGTATTCCTTTCAGCCTGATCAACCGGGCCAAGAAAAAAGTGGAAAGAGAGAAGATCAGGCTCGACAAAACCATAGCAAAACTTCAAAAGGAACGCAACGAACTTCAAAAAAAGGCGGATGGTCTGGTCAGAGAGCGGAAAAACGCCAAAGAAGGATCAGAAAAACTACAGGAACAGCAACAAAAAATACAGGATAAAATTCAGCGCTTCCAGGAACTGTATGACAACAACCAGAAAATGCTCTCTTATGGAAGAAAGGCCAACGAGCTGTTAAATAAATTCTTTCAGAAAAAAAACAAAAAAGAACTCAAGGATGAGTTTTTGAAATGGGTGCTCATTGAGCAGGACAAACATGAAAAACTGAAAAAGGAAAAACTGGAAAATGAATTGAAAAAGAAAAATGATGATCGCGAAAAACCTTTGTCAAAAAGAGAAAGAACAAAACTCAATAAGGAACTCAGAACACAACAGAAACGCAAAGACGCCCAGCTCAAAAAAATAGAGGAGGAAATACTACCGGAAGTCAAAAAGGCCAGGGTGAAAAAAGAAAAGATCAACCGCGAAAAAGCCATTGTAATAGACGGGTATCAATACCAGATCAATGATGTTGTCAGACTCAAAGATGGCAATGCCAAAGGAACAGTTGAAAAGATAGAAAAAGATATCGCGACGATCAATTATGGCATGTTTACCGCCAAAACAGACGTAGATCAATTGGAACTGGTCAAAAAAGCAGGGAAGAAATGATGTAAAGGATCAATCCTCAGCATACCTTTCCATTTCCCGGTCATAAAAGGCCATTGACTCTTCAATCAGTTTGGCGATCTCAATGGCAATTTCACTCTCATCACCTCGTAATTCATCCATCCATTCGATATCGTCATTCAACAAATTGATTATAAATTGAGGGTACTCGGTATGAATGATAAAAATATCTTCCGGGTGGTCAGTATTGTCTCCTAATAAAAATTTTGGTATATCCATGTCTGTTGCTCTTTTTTATGTTCCGGTCTGGTCTTGTTTAAATAAGGACCCGCTGCGAAATCGCCCGTAAAATTAATAAAACAAAACTAGGCATTCAAAAATCGGGCAAAATCATTTAACCGTAAAATTCTTTAGGGCGCAATCAAAACCTGCAATTTTTTTTATTATAAAAATGTATTTTAGCAAAACAATTGAATCATACACATGTCGCAAAGAACTATTTTCAAGATGCTTGACAGGGCATCGGTCAAATATCAAAACGATCCTTACTTAAGTGTCAAAGGCGATGATGGTTGGATCCGGACCACCTTCAGAGAAGCCAAGGACAAAGCGCAATTTCTGGCATCGGCTTTTCTTGACCTGGGTATAAAACCCGAGGACAAGGTGGCCATACTTTCAGAAGCAAAGTCAGACTGGATCATTTCAGAATTTGCGGCCCTCTATGCAGGGGGAATCTCTGTTCCCCTCTCCATAAAGCTTTTGCCCGAGGAGGTGCCGTTCAGGGTAAATCATTCTGACGCCGAGCTTTTTATCATTTCGGAAAATACCGTTGAAAAAGTGATCAGCCAATGGGGCAAATATGAAAATAAAAATTTGCGCCTGCTTGTCCTCGACCAGCCTTCTCCAAAGATCAGCAAGCAGTGTGCTGCCCATAATTTTGATGAAAAAAAGCTGCTTTTCATTCAGGATCTTTATGAAATGGGTGCCTCAAGTTTTAACAAAAACCGGAATGTACTTGAAAAGATAGAAAAAGAAACAAAAGAAAACGATGTCGTTACCATTTCTTATACTTCAGGAACCACAGGGAACCCTAAAGGGATCATGCTGACACACCTGAATTATTATTCGAACAGCCACGCAGCTGTGAGTACTTTTCAGATCAAGGAAAAGATCTCAACGCTGCTGATACTCCCCACAGATCATTCCTTTGCACATACCGTGGGGATTTATACGGCCCTGGTCAAGGGACTTTCCCTTCATTTTGTTGACGCCCGGGGAGGCAGTGTCAATGCTTTAAAAAACATCCCTAAAAACCTGGTTGAAGCGAGATCCAATTTTTTGCTGACTGTTCCTGCATTGACAAGCAATTTTATCCAGAAAATAAAAGAAGGAATCAAATCAAAGGGCCCTTTTATTGAAGGTATCTTTAACCGTGGGCTTGAAGCTGCTATCCAAAGAAATGGAGACGGATTCCATAAACCTGGTTATGGCGTGCAAGTGAGGACTTATTTCAATGCACTACTGGCCGAAAAGTTAATCTTTAAAAAATTAAGGCTCATCTTCGGGCCGGAAATTGAATTTTTGGTAGGAGGCGGTGCCTTACTGGACATCAAACAACAACAGTTTTACAAAGCCATAGGAATTCCTGTTTATCAGGGATATGGCTTAACCGAGGCCACGCCTATCATTTCAACCAATACGCCATTTAACCATAAAATGGGTACCTCGGGTAAAGTGCTTCAGGGCATCACCTGCAAAATATGTGATGACAATGGTGTGGCACTCCCCCAGGGGCATAAAGGAGAAATCGTGATCAAGGGAGACAACGTGATGAAAGGTTATTACAAGAATGAAACAGCCACAGCAGAGACCATCAAAAATGGATGGTTGCATACGGGTGATCTGGGTTTTATGGATGAAGACGGATTCCTGGTTGTTGTTGGCAGAGAAAAGGCTTTGCTCATATCTGAGGACGGTGAAAAATACTCGCCAGAGGAAATTGAAGAAGCGATCGTCAGCTGTTCCTCGTGCATAAATCAGATCATGATCTACAACGATCACCAAAAATATACCACTGCCCTCCTGACTGTTCATAAAAAGGAAATAGAGGTATGGGCCAGCAATGGAACAGTGAATTCATTAGAGGCCATCCATCAAAAGATCAGGCAGGAAATGTTACTTTTTTCAAAACAACCTGAATTCAAGGATAAATTTCCGGGGAAATGGATCCCTGCGAATTTTCAAATTATTGCCGATGAATTTTCTGAGGAAAACAAAATGATCAATTCTACCTTGAAAATGGTAAGGCATAAGATCACGGAAACCTACCAGGAAAGACTGGACCTGATGTATGCCAAGAAAGGACAACAGCTTGCACTTGACGAAAATATCAAAGTGCTTTCCTCCTTCATCAGCCTGAAGGATGAATAATAAAACTGTTATATAAACCCTCGGAACATGATCCGTATTAAAAGAATTGATACAAAGGACCCATTGTACCAAAAAGAAAGACAGCTCAGGAATGAAATCCTGTTGCGACCTATAGGAATTCCTGATTTTGGATGGGAACATCACGATGCCATCTCATGGCATTTTGTTGCCCTTGATGAGCATGAGCTTATTGGGTGCGTCGTTTTGGTTCCACTTGATGAAAAAGGGGAAAAATCACAATTGATACAAATGGCTGTTGATAAAACCAGGCAAGGAGAAGGGATCGGGCGTTTACTTGTTGAAAACTTGATCCGTTTTGCTAAAAAAACCGGGGTTCATGAAATCCGGATTCATTCAAGATCCGATGTCAGTTCTTTTTACAGCCACCTGGGATTTGAGCGTTATGGAAAAGAATTCAAGGAGGTTGGGGTAAATCATGTACATATGCGCATGGCTTTAAAACCTTAGAAAAATGCATCGCTCCGCATCAAGACACTTCGGCACGGGCTTTTTTACTAAAATATTCGAACAATCCAAGACCCATCAGGATCAGTGAAAAGGCATAAACAGAATCCTCAACGGGAATCGTACCCATTCTTATTCCCAGGTTCTGCTCGTCATTGTACCAAACGACCTGATCTGTGATCCCGGTTCCTGTTAAGATCCCGTTCACGATGAAAAAAGGAATCAGCATAAAGAGAAAAGTAATATAATAGGAGCGCAGCAATTCTTTATTTGTAAGGTATACCGTTGTTAGTATCACCAATCCGAAGGACATGTCAACTGCTGTATAGGCTTTATCATAATTAAGCAGGAAAACAAGCAGGAACAACAAACTTAAAACTAAAGTGATCATTTTTGTAAGGGAAAGTGATAATCTGAGTTTAGGATTGATCTCCAGCAAAGAAATATGCGTAAAGACACAGGCATAGGGAATGCATATAAAGAAGAGCCATTCTTCTAAGGGAAGATACCACAATGAAATACCTGTAAGATATACTTCATTAAATCCCCAGAAGCCGTTTTTTGTAAAGTATATGTCCCAAAGTATATATGGAACCAGGCTGATCACTAAAGCAGGAAACAGGAATTTCCATGATTTATACAGTCGTATCCTCGGATGAAAAGAGACAAGGAAAGGAATTGAAATCGCAAGCAGGTCAAGCCATAGGTATAATGACATAAATTAATATTTTCCGCGATAATATTTCATTGGAACCCAAAGCATTCCAAAGCATTCTCCATCTTGTTTGCCCAAATGTTTGTGATGCATTTTATGGGCCCTTCTGATAGCAAGTAAATATGGGTTTTTTGTGTTGCGCCATATCTTGACTCGCTGATGAATGAAAAGATCGTGAATCACAAAATAAATGACCCCATAAATAAATACACCAATTCCGACCCCCAGGCTGATCTGCCAGCCGAAAATGGACCATAATGCGAATGCAGTAATGGATATGACGGCAAAAAATACAAAAAAGGAATCGTTCAGTTCGAGAAAGGAATCGTGATTATCCCTTACGTGATGGTCTTCATGAAGGTTCCAGAACGGACCGTGCATCACATATTTGTGCATAGCCCAGGCCACACCTTCCATGAGGAAGGTTGTAATTAATATGGTAATAAATAAGATCATTTTATAAATAGCATTTTATTCAACTTGACGCCGCCAGTTTTATTTGAAGCAGCGCTTCTCTTTGTTCTTTCTTTTTCGATAACTTTAACAGGTTCTCCATCATGACCCTTTTGTAATCCGGATCAATTGACGAAGAGGGCAATCGTTCTTCCAAAAAATCTATATCCCCTGCGACCTGATCATTATAATTCAATATTTTAGGTACATTCAATTGAATCAGCAACCTGAGATAAATAATTTCAACTTGCTTACCTTCTGCAATCAAAGCCTCTAATTTCTTCTTGCCTGCATTGAAATACTTCAATTTCGAAAGCGGCGAAAAAACATACTCGGCCATCATACATTCCCCGGCAGCCTTATAAGCCATTATGATACTGACCTCTTCAGCCTGGTTTTCCTGAACTTGAAAACTCAGTATTTTTTCAATATCCGCTTCATTTCGAATACCCTGAAAGGCTGCTCTGATCAGTTCAAGATCGCTGTTTTTCTGGGCGGCTGCTCCCAAAGTTACAAACATTAATACATAAATAACAGCATAATGTTTCAAAGCAGGTTTAATTTGTAATTCACAAATGACTTGGTCAGCAAGACCATTTTCATGGGATTGCTGATCCTCACCCTCTTTTCCCTAATTTCACTTGCCTTGGTCCGTGTCAGTTTCCTCAACAGGTTCTTGTAATAAATAAAGGCTGTATACACGCCGAACTTGGCCTCTATAGGCAACTGAACAATACCTGCATAAGCCTCGTCAAAATCCTTGTTGATCTCGGCTATTATCAACTTTTTGGCTTTGTTGTCAATCACATCCCCATTGATATGAGGGAAATATGATCTGTGCAAATGATCCTGATCATCTTTGATGTCTCTTAAAAAATTTACTTTTTGGAAGGCACTTCCCAATTTCATGGCAGGTGCTTTCAGCGTTTCATATTTTTGCAAATCACCCTGCACGAATACCTTTAAACACATAAGCCCCACCACATCGGCAGATCCATATATATAGGCTTTGTATTCTTCCAAGCTTTCGTATTCCATTTTATTAAGATCAGCGCGCATGCTTTTCATAAAAGCATCTATGAGCCCGGCATCAATCTGGTACTTGTGCACCACCTGCTGAAAGGCATTTAAAATTGGATTCAGGCTGATCTTTCTCTCCAGGGCCTTCTCAAGATCTGATTCGAATTCATCAAGCAACAACTTCTTGTCATAGTCGTGAAAAGTATCCACTATTTCGTCTGCCAACCGAACAAAACCATAAATGGCATAAATGTCGTTCTGAATTTTCGGCGACAGCATTTTTACCGCATGAGAAAAGGAGGTGCTGTACATGGATGTCACCCGATGACTGCAACGATAAGATAGTTTGTCAAATAATTCTTTCATTTTAGTTGTCTTTAATTAGTAGGTCTGAAACAAGTTTTCCGGAAATCAATGAAGGTGGTACTCCAGGGCCCGGAACGGTCAATTGTCCCGTAAAATACAAATTTTTTAGTTTTTTGCTTTTCAGCTTGGGTCTGAGAAAGGCAGTTTGAAATAAGGTATTGGCCATACCATAGGCATTTCCCTTGTATGAATGGTAATCTTCTTTAAAGTCCTGAACGCAGTAAGATTCCTTAAACAGGATAGAATCTCTGACATTCTGTTGGGTCAATCTCTCAAGTCTTTGAATGATGATATCAAAGTAGCGCTCTCTGGTTTTATGGTTATCCTCAAGGTCTGGAGCTAGCGGAATTAAGAATATTGCCGCCTCTTTTCCTTCTGGAGCAACACTAGCATCCGTAATACTGGGAAAGCTGGCATAGAACAAGGGCTCTTTGGGCCATGATGGATCATCATAGATCTCTTTGGCATGGTTGTCAAAGGGCACGTCAAAAAAGAGGGTATGGTGCAAAACCTTGTCCATTTTTTTGTCAAGGCCCACATAAAAAAGCAAAGCTGAAGGGGCCATTATTTTTTTCCCCCAATAGGCATCATCGTACATTCGCCTGTCTTTTGGCAACAATTGTTCGGTATGTGCATAATCTGCACCAGACACTAAAATCTCTACGGGAATCACGTCCTGATTTATTATTATACTCTCAACGCTGCCTTTTGAATTACAGTGGATTGTTTTTACTTCGGAGCCGGTATGAAAATTTACACCAAGTTCTTCTGCAAGCCCGATCATGCCATCTACCACAGATTTCATCCCTCCTTTCGGATACCAGGTACCCAATCCAAGATCGGCATAGTTCATAAAACTGTAAAAGGATGGCGTCATGGATGGTTTTGCACCT
>CBDUAP010000031.1:0-20325 GCA_965365165.1 uncultured Flavobacteriaceae bacterium | reverse complement strand
CTCAATGAAGCCATTCTTACCGGTGAATCTGCAGTTGTGGATAAGTTTGAATCTGAAGCAATCATGCAAGGGACCCTTGTAGTAAGAGGCTACTGTTATGCTGAGGTCACGGCAGTAGGTAAAAAGACCGAACTTGCAGGAATTGGCGCCCTGGTGTCGCTGAGCGGAAAAGAAAAAACACCACTTCAGGAAAAAATTTCAAAGTTTGTCAGGCTCATGCTCCTTGCAGGTGGTTTTGCTTTTTTCTTTGTATGGATTTATCATGCTTTGGTCAGTGGTGATATCGTTCACGGTTTACTTCACGGCCTGACCATGGCCATGTCGGTGCTTCCTGAAGAAATACCTGTTGCACTGTCAACTTTTATGGCACTTGGCGCTTATCGGCTGTTAAAACACGGGGTGATCGCGAAAAGCCCCATTACCGTTGAGACCCTGGGGTCAGCTACGGTTATCTGTCTCGATAAAACCGGTACATTAACACAAAACCTGATGAATGTTACCCATACTTTTACTTTGAAATCAGGAGAGGAAATTAATTTTAATCTCGAACCAAAACCATCCGAAGTCTTAGAATATGCGATGTGGGGAAGTGAAGAAAACCCTTTTGATCCAATGGAGCAATCCATTCACCTTCAGTATTCAAACCTATTTGAAAAGGATCAAAGAAAGAATTACAAAATGGTGAAGGAATTTCCGCTGTCGGGTACGCCCCCTGTAATGACACACGTTTTTGAAAATAAGGATCAGGAATATTTTATCGGGTGCAAAGGTGGATTGGAAGGGGTCCTGAAATTATCTGACTTGAGCGAGTTGCAAAAGGAAGCGACGTTAAAAAAAGGAATGGCCTATGCTCAAAAAGGGTTCAGGGTACTGGGAGTTGCCAAAGGACGATGGGCCAATGAGAATCAACGTGAATCACAAAGGGACATCAACTTTGAATTTCTGGGTATTATTACTTTTCTGGACCCGATTGACCCCATTATTCCTGAGGTTGTCAATGACTTTTACAGTTCTGGCATAGATGTAAAAATGATCACAGGAGATTATAAAGAAACTGCCGTCGCCATTGCAAGGCAAACCAACATTAAAACAGACAACATTCTTACCGGAGATGAATTGGCTCACATGTCAGATTCGGCATTAAGTGAAGTCGTTTCTTCTACCCATATTTTTGCAAGGGTCACACCTAAAACAAAATTGAGGATCATAAAAGCGCTTAAAAGCCGGGGACAGGTTGTGGCCATGACCGGTGACGGGGTAAACGATGCACCTGCCCTAAAATATGCTCACATAGGGATTGCCATGGGTAAAAGAGGTACAGAAGTTGCCAAAGGAGCTGCCGACCTGGTGCTGGCAAATGATGATCTGTCAAAAATGAACGAGGCGATTATACTTGGGCGCAGGATCAATGAAAACCTTACCAAAGCCATTCGATATATCATTTCCATTCACATACCCATTATACTACTGGTAACGCTTCCTATTTTTCTCGTTTGGCTTCCCCCGCTTCTGTTCTCACCGATCCATGTGATTTTTTTGGAACTGATTATGGGTCCCACCTGTTCTATTATTTATGAAAATGAAGCCGTTCCTGAAAGATATTTAAGATCGCCCAAAAAAACGGGCAATGTTAAATTTCTGGAATGGTCAGAATTATGGATTACATGTCTGCAGGGGCTTGTCATTACCCTGGCTTGTGTCATGGCCGGATACTTTGCTGGCAAATCAGGTTTGGATGAATTTAAGATCAGGTCCTACGTATTCACTACACTTATTTTTTCAAATGTTTTTTTGACCCTGGTCAACCGGTCTTTTGTGACAAATATTTTTAACACAATCACCTGGAGGAACAATCTGATACCCCTGATCGTTTTTCTTGCAGTTTTTTTACTGCTGGTGATATTGAATGTGCCTGCAGTTGCTGCACTTTTTAAGGTTGCTCCATTGCAGTTGCAGGAATACGGTTATCTGATTTTGTTAGCCTTTATTGCCACTTTTTGGATAGAGCCGTTTAAATTTTCAAGAGGGAAAAAAAGCAGGGGATAATTGCTGATCAATGGCTGCAATAACTTGTTAAATGAGTCAATGAATCAAGTGACTGCTGAATGATCAAAAATCCTTATTTTTAACCATGACTTAATCCGTGGCTACACTTTACTTGAATCAATTGCAAGGATTACGATCTGTCGGATCTTGTGGATTCGATATTAATCAACTCATGATATGAAACAAATGCTGAATGTTCTATTTTTATCCGCATTACTGCATTCCTGCGCAGAGAAGGATGCAAAATTGAAAAAAATTGAGACTAATGCTATTCCCATAGCGGAAAATCTTTGGCTGGATTATCAAAAAGAGGCCACAACATTTAAAATCTGGTCACCGAAGGCTTCAAAGGTGCAATTGCATTTGTACAAAGAAGGATTGAAGGGTAAGCCCATGGAAAGCCTCAGGATGAATCCTGATACCCATGGTGTTTGGAAAAAGCGTGTAGATGGTGATCTCAACGGGGTTTATTATACTTTTCAGGTGATGGTCAATGGTCAATGGTTGGAAGAAACCCCCGGAATTTATGCAAAGGCCGTTGGGGTAAACGGAAAAAGGGCCATGGTACTGAACATGAACAGTACAGATCCTGAGGGCTGGATACATGATCAAGGACCGAAAATCAATTATCCCAATGAGGCAGTCATTTACGAATTGCATATCAGGGATATGACCATTCATCCGGCATCCGGTTCCGGTATGCCCGGAAAATATCTGGGTTTGACTGAAAAAGGAACCTTGGGTCCTGAAGGCGTGACAACTGGAATAGATCATCTCAGTGAATTAGGGATTACCCATGTTCATTTATTGCCTGCCTATGATCATTATTCCATAGATGAGACCAGATTAGACAGTGCACAGTTCAATTGGGGATATGATCCGAACAATTATAACGTGCCGGAGGGGTCGTTTTCAACTGACCCATACAATGCAGCGGTTCGTATCAGGGAATTTAAGGAAATGGTCAGGGGTTTTCACGATGAAGGCATTGGTGTTATTCTTGATGTGGTGTACAACCATACCGGGGGTAATTTTGAAGCGTCAAATTTCAATTTGGAGCTGCCAGGTTATTATTACAGAAGTTGGGAGGATGGCCGCTTTTCTGATGCTTCTGCTTGCGGCAATGAAACTGCCTCTGATAAGGAAATGATGCGAAAGTTCATCCTGGAATCCGTTAGTTACTGGGCAAGGGAATATCATTTGGACGGTTTCCGATTTGACCTAATGGGGATTCATGACATCACGACCATGAACGAAGTGGCGGCTGCTGTAAAAAAGGTAAATCCGAATATTTTCGTTTACGGGGAGGGTTGGACCGCTGGTGATTCCCCGCTGCCCTCAGCCGAGCAAGCATTGAAAAAGAATATCAAAAAAATGCCACAGATAACTGCTTTCAGTGATGACATGCGGGACGGACTGAAAGGTTCTGTATTTGAAGATGAGAGTACGGGTTTTGTGAACGGGGCCGCTGGGACAGAAGCTTCTGTTCAAATGGGTATTGTAGGAAGCATAAGTCATCCTCAGATTGATTATAAAGCCGTAAATTATTCTGACGAACCCTGGGCCAATCAACCCTGGCAGGCTATTTCTTATGTCTCCTGCCATGACAATCATACCCTATACGACAAACTCAGGGTTTCGAGAAAGGATGCAAGTAATGAAGAGATCATAAAGATGCATAAATTGGCGAATGCCATCGTCATGACTTCACAGGGAACTGCATTTATGCATGCCGGGGCAGAATTGATGCGAACCAAAAAAGGATTTCACAATTCGTATAATCTTCCTGATTCGATCAACCAGATAGACTGGAACAGGAAAGTGATTTATGCAGATGTGGTAAACTATTATAAAAACCTTATTCGATTGCGAAAACTGCATCCGGCATTCCGGATGACCAGCGCTGAGGAAGTAAGAAGCAAACTTGAATTCAAAAAGGTTGAACAGGGGGTGATAGCATACCAGATCAGTGATTATGCCAACAAGGACGAATGGAAGCATGTATTCGTTATTTACAATGCCAGAACGCAACCCCTTTCATATGATCTGAAAGGTGCATGGCAACTTGCGGTGCGGGGCGATGACTTTTATTTTGACGAAGCCGTTTCGATTGCAGGAAAGGTTGTTGTACCTCCTGTTTCAATGCTGGTAACTTTTCAAAAATAGGATGCGGGTAAAGGTATGTTGAAAGGTAAATCAGGAGGAGGTTGTCATAAATGAGTTATATATGGCATTCAACCAATTCGAAAAATTCGGTTATATTTACTCAAATCAATTGCAGAGATTGATATATACAGGATTGACTTTTCCTGGAGATTATAAACAGCATGTTATTAACAACCAACCCTCTACATGAAAAAAATAATACTTTGCCTTCTCATTTTTTCCTTTTATAATTATCTCAGCATGATCATTCGCAAAAAGCTACAACCCGTTATCATAAAATTTTAGAAAAGCACCCAAACGGTTCACTTGCCTGCTGGGCTCTGATGAAAGTCTATAAAGCGTCAAAACAACCAGACCAGTACAGGAAGGCCAGGTTGCAATTTGAAGATGTAACCCGGTATGGTGACAGGGCCGTTTTTAATTCATTTAATAATGTTCATGAAATCTAGCCATTATCAACCTCCTAAAACCAAATTTATTATGAAAAAAAATCATGTTTTTCTTGTTCTTTTCCTGTTGATGTTCAATCCCGGTTATTCCCAGGAAATAACCGGAGACTGGTATGGAATAGGGAATTTTGAAGATATACAACTTCGTATAAACTTGCATGTCAAGGCCCTTGAATCGGGTTACGAAGCAACTTTCGACAGTCCCGATCAGGAGGCTTATGACTTGGAAGTAGACACTTTGTTTCTCACCGGAGATATCATGCATTTAAAATACGGACAACAAGGTTTCCGTGGCACAATTAAAGAAAATTCAGGAGTTATTGAAGGGGTTTGGCACTATCCCGGAGGGACAATTGACCTGAATATGGCAAGAAAGCCTTTAGATCCTCCTGAAGGAAGTATCGCCATGGTCAAGCAGCAGTACTCAAAAGAGGAAAAATACATTACCATGCGCGATGGTGTAAGGTTATTTACTTCGATATATGCTCCGAAGGACACGTCAACCCCGCGTCCTATTATAATGGTCAGAACGCCATATAACATAGAACCCGATCAGGACAGATTCAGTTCCAGGTTGCTAGCCATGAAGCAGTTATTGGCAGAAAACTATATTATTGTTTTTCAGGATGTAAGAGGACGCTATATGAGTGAAGGTGTGTTTGAGGATATTCGGCCCTTTAACCCAAATAAACAGAATAAGGAAATTGATGAGAACAGCGATACGTACGATACGATAGACTGGTTGGTGAAAAATGTACCGAACAACAACGGTAATGTAGGAATTTTTGGTGTTTCTTATCCCGGGTTCTATTCAACCATGTCGCTCCCCGATGCCCATCCTGCGCTTAAGGCTGTTTCTCCGCAGGCGCCTGTTACCAATTGGTTCATAGGGGATGATTTCCATCACAATGGTGCATTTTTTTTAATGGATGCCTTTTCGTTTTATTCAGGATTTGGAAGGCCCAGGCCCGAACCCACAAGGAAGGCACCAGCTCCTTTTCAATTTCACAACAATGACAATTACGATTTTTATAAAGACATAGGTCCTGTCAAAAACGTACAGAGAGATTATTTTGGTGATACCATCAGGTTCTGGTCAGATTTGATGACCCACCCGAATTACGATGCATTTTGGAAAGAACGTAATATCCTTCCGCACCTTACGGACATCAAACCGGCTGTACTGGTTGTTGGAGGTTGGTTTGACGCTGAAGACCTTTACGGACCGCTTCATACCTATAAGGCAATTGAAAAGCAAAATGCAAGCAATCAAAACCGATTGATGATGGGACCCTGGTTTCACGGCCAATGGTCCAGGGCAAAAGGTGAGAAACTGGGTAACATTCATTTTGGAAGCAATACCTCGAGCCACTATAAAGAAATGGAGCTACAGTTTTTTAATTATTACCTGAAAAACGAGGGGGAAATGAATTTGCCCGAGGCCTCCATATTTGTTACTGGTGCCAATACGTGGCACAGCTTTAGCAGCTGGCCTCCGCAAGAGACGGAGCAAAAGGATCTCTATCTGCACTGTGAGGAAAAACTGTCTTTTTCACAACCGGAAACTAAAGCTTGCTTTGTGGAATATGTTGTTGATCCGAATAAACCGGTACCCTATACTGAAGACGTTCATTTACGAAGAACAAGAGAGTATTTAACTGATGATCAGCGTTTTGCAAGCAGAAGACCGGACGTTATGGTTTACCAGACAGAAATTTTGGATAAAGATATAACAGTAGTAGGGCCCTTAAAAATTGAATTTTTCGTGAGTACCACGGGTACTGATGCCGATTATGTGGTCAAAATGATTGATGTATTTCCTGACGAAATGAAGGATTACCCAAAAAATGATAAAAATGTGCCGATGGGTGGGTATCAAATGCTTGTCAGGGGTGAAGTTTTAAGAGGTAAATTCAGAAACAGTTTTGAGAATCCGGAAGCCTTTACACCAGGTAAAATTACAAAAGTGTCATTTGAGATTCCCGATACGGCCCATCAATTTAAAAAAGGCCACAGAATCATGATTCAGGTTCAGAATTCCTGGTTTCCGCTGGTAGATATAAACCCCCAAAAGTTTGTCAACATTTATGAAGCTGAAGAGGAGGATTTCATCAAGGCCACCCATCGTATATACCACGATCAGGATAGGCCTTCTAAAATTTCGATTCAGGTTCTAAAAAAATAAACAATAAAAGTAGAAATACACTTATGAAAAAATCGATTACCATCATCCTGATCCATGTTTTACTCTTGTCATTGATAAGTTGTGAAAAACAATATGAACAAGAAGAGTCCGGACAGGACTTAAAAGAAAATTATGCTGATTTGGTCAATTTGTTCAAAGAGTGGAGAGCTTTTGAAACACCCCCGCTCAAGGATGGTGCTCCCGACTATACTGTGGCTACTTTTGAGAAGCGTATGCCCCGCTTTAAAGAACTGAGAAAGAGCCTTCAGGAAATTGATACCACGGGATGGAAGGTGGAAGAAAAAATCGACTGGCTCATCGTATGGGCCGAGATGAACGGCTTTGATTTCAACCACAGAATATTGAAGCCCTGGGCGCGTGATCCGGCCTTTTACAATTCGGTCTGGATGTATAAAAGTGATGTTCCGGCGCATGAGGGGCCAACCCATCACCGAACCACTGAAGTTTGGACCTATGATTTTCCTTTGAGTGATGGGCAAAAGAAACTGTTTCTGAATGACATCGAAGTAATTCCATCATTGAACAGGCAGGCCAAATCGAATCTGACGGGCAATGCCAAAGAATTATGGGTTACCGGCATAAGGGATCTCAGGTTTCAAAGCAGTTCGCTGGCTTCCATCATGAATTATGAAGGAGTCAAAGAAGATAAGGTGCTGACCGATGCCTTAAAAGCTGCCAAAGAGTCAACAGACGACCTCGTATTGTGGCTGGAGAGAGAAGGAGAATCCAAGACAGGGGCTTCCGGCATCGGAAAAGAAAATTATACATGGTACCTTCAAAATGTTCATCTTGTGCCACTTTCCTGGGAGGATGAAGTGATGATATTGAAAAGGGAGCTGGCCCGGGCCTGGTCTTCGCTTAAGTTGGAGGAGCATCGAAACAGAGACCTTCCTGAACTCATTGAAGCAGATTCTCCCCAAGCTTATAAGAAACTTTCTGAGGCTTCTTATGAGAGTTTGATGCGCTTTTTGGATGAGGAAGACATCGTAACGGTAAAGCCTTATTTTGGACCCGCTTTGTATGAGCAACTGGGTGAATACAGTCCCAAAGAAACACGTAATTTTTTTATGATCGGGGCACATTATGATCCTAGGCCGCTGTTTTCACATTTTTACCATTGGTTCGAGCTGGCCCGAATGGAAGAGGAGCCCCATAAGAGTGAAATCAGGAGGGAACCTTTGCTTTATAACATCTTTGATTCCAGAAATGAAGGTACTGCAACGGCAGTGGAAGAAATGTTCATGCAGGCGGGATTATATGACGATAACCCGAGGGTCAGAGAAATTGTGTACATTATGATTGCCCAGCGGGCTGCCCGTGGTTTGGGCTCTCTTTATGCCCATGCCAATGAAATGACGATGGAAGAAGCCGGTGGTATTCATTCGGAATATACACCCCGGGGCTGGATGAAAACCGAAAAGGAGTTGCTCATTTTTGAACAGCACCTCTACCTGAGACAGCCCGGATATGGAACCAGCTACATTACGGGCAAATTCCTGCTTGAAAATGTGATGGCTGATTATGCAAAGAAACAGGAGGATGCTGAGCTTGATTTCAGGCTCAAGGACTTTTTTGACCAGTTAAATGCAATCGGTAATATCCCTGTTTCACTGGGGCACTGGCAAATGACCGGAACTGATACCCAGATCAACAAAATCATCAATCAGGATTTAAAAGAATCTCGGTAATTAGGAAGTCAAAATAAGGGGCACATTTCATGAATAAAGCAGCATCAAAAAGAATTCATTCACTTGATCTTCTGAAAGGATTGGTCATGGTGATCATGGCCCTGGACCATACCCGGGATTATTTTCATAATGCAGCTTTTCTCTTTGAACCTACTGACCCGCTCCTTACAGATGTCCCATTGTATTTGACCCGATGGATAACTCATTTTTGTGCACCTGCCTTTAGTTTTTTAGCAGGATTGTCTGCCTTTTTAGTGGGCAAACGAAAATCACGAAAGGAATTATCCTCATTTTTATTAAAAAGAGGATTATGGCTGGTCATTATCGAGATCACCGTGGTAAACTTTTCCTGGTATTTTGACATCCATTTTGCTTATGTGACCCTTTTGGTCATCTGGTCTTTGGGCGTCAGCATGATCCTGCTTGCCGGTTTGATCCATTTGCCGTCAAAACTCATTCTTATCTTTAGTCTGATCGTTATTTTTGGACATAACCTTTTGGATACCCTACATTTTGAGAATAGTATTTTATGGTCCATACTTCATAAGGAAGCTGGTTTTACCCTTGCAAATGGAACCCAAATGTACATTGCATACCCTATTTTGCCTTGGGTGGGAGTCATGTCACTGGGGTATTTTTTCGGATCTTTTTACAATCGGGATATGGCGCCGAAAAACAGACGAGATATATTGAAGATTACCGGGATTGCCACGATTATTCTTTTTTTCATCGTGAGGATGGCGAATCATTATGGGAATGCACATCACTGGCAAAATTATGACGTGATGCTTCAGACGGTTTATTCCATATTTAATCCTGCCAAATATCCTCCGTCTCTGAGCTATATACTCATGACACTCGGGCCAACTTTTTTGTTTCTGGCCTATGCTGAAAATTGGAAGGGCAAGATCATTGAATTCTTCAGTGTTTTTGGAAGGGTTCCGTTTTTCTATTATATCGTTCATCTGTATGTGATCCATTTTCTTGCCCTTTTACTGGCTCAGTTCACAGGATTCGGGTGGCGAAAAATGATATTAACAGACTGGGTTACAGAATCAGAATCACTGAAGGGCTACGGTGTTGACCTTTGGCTTGTTTATCTGATCTGGGTGGGAATCATTATTTTGTTATATCCGATATGTAAAAAGTTCGGTGCCTATAAAATGGGCCATAAGGAAAAGTGGTGGCTTAGTTATTTTAAAATCTTAAAATACCCATTATTATTGATACTGTAAAAACAATATTAAATTCAAATTAAATGTTAAACGCATGAAAAAAGTAATTTTGGTTTTCATTGGCTTGTTTTGGTCATTTACATTAATACAGGCACAGTCAATTGACGAAAAAAACCACGACAAGGTGCAAACCTTAGACAGCACCCTGGATGCACTTTACGGGGTTATATCAGGAGAAAAAGGAGAATCAAGAGACTGGGACCTGATGAAATATTTGTTTCATCCTGATGCCAGGCTGATTCCATCCGGTAAAACTAAGGAAGGCCTTTACAAAGCACGTTACCTGAGCACTGATGATTATATCAGCAGTTCGGGAAAATGGCTGGTGGAAAATGGCTTTTTTGAAAAGGAAATTCACAGAACTGTAAATACCTTTGGTAATATCACTCAGGTTTTCAGCACTTATGAAGCCTTTTATAGTGAAGCCGACAAAAAGCCGTTTATGAGAGGAATCAACAGTATACAGTTATTAAACGACGGTAACAGGTGGTGGATCATCAATATTTACTGGACCCAGGAATCAGAAGAAAATCCTATACCCTCGGTTTATTTGCCCCAAAGTAATTAATCAGAAATAAAAGAGCTATGGCTGATTTCAAAGATAAATACGGTCCCTGGGCCCTGGTTGCAGGAGCATCCGAAGGGCTGGGCGCTGCTTTTGCCCGGGCCCTGGCCGCTCGAGGACTCAACCTCTTGCTGATTGCCAGGCGTTTGGATAAGCTGGAGTCACTTGCACAGGAGTTGAAAGCTGAATATAAGGTCGAGGTTGAAGTTCAGTCTCTGGATCTTTCTGATTTTAAAGCAGTTAAAAAAATAGTTGCGGGCTTTAAAGAAACATTTGGTTTACTGGTTTATAACGCAGCCTTTTCCCCAATCGGTTATATTGAAAATATGGAGGAGGAAAAACTGGGAAAAATAGTTGATGTCAATATAAGAACACCCCTCTTGCTCACTAAACTAATGTCTTCTGCCATGATTGCAAATAATAGGGGAGGAATAGTATTGATGTCTTCGCTTGCCGGTGCACAGGGAAGCCCTAAAATAGCGACATACGCCGCTTCTAAAGCCTTTAATTCTATCCTTGCTGAAGGTCTTTGGAAAGAATTAGGGAAGCAAAATATAGATGTGTTGGCCTCATGTGCGGGTGCCATTTCAACCCCGGGTTATAATAATGCCAGCACCGGCAAAGATGCACCGGGTACCCTGACGGCAAAGGAGGTTGCAGAAGATACTTTAAACGCACTCGGAAAGGGGCCTATAACCATCCCTGGCTTTACGAACAAGCTGGCACATTTTTTCATGAATCGGGTTTTTCCTAAAAAATGGGCCATCTCAATAATGAATAATAACACAAAAGATTTATCATGATGACAGCAATAACCGGTTTTTTTACCCCCTGGATGATCTATGCCCTGATTACCATTTTACATTATTTTTTACCTGGTCATTGGGTAAATGGCTATGTAAAACATGCAGAAACAGGTCAAGTTTTGAAATACAGGTTGAACGGCAGACTCGTGCTGCTGGCTGCTGTTCTGCTATGGTTTTTATCAGGTTATTTAAACTGGGTACCTTTGGAATGGCTCTATACAGTAAGATGGTACAGCCTGGCCGGTGCTTTTGTGTTCGGTCTCATTTTTTCCATATGGATCGTCGTGCCTTATCCCTCAACAGGAAAGTCATGGTTATTGGATGTTTTCCTGGGCCGTCTTGAAAACCCCCAGTTCAAAAACGGGAGAATTGATGCGAAAATGTGGTTGTATCTGGTTGGGGCCGTCATGCTTGAATTGAATGTACTGGGTTTTGTTGCCTTTCATTATCAAGAATTTGGAAGCTTTTCTCCCAGTTTACTGCTATGCGCCGCAATGCTAACCTATTTTGTCTGGGATTATTTGAGTTTTGAAAAAGTCCATTTATATACCTATGATCTCTTTGCTGAACGTGTGGGGATCAAGCTTGGATGGGGTTGCCTGGCCTTTTATCCTTATTTTTATCTTGTTGCCATTTGGGCAACAACAGAATTACCTGACCCAAATACGCCTGTATGGCAACTCATCATTTTTGCCCTGATGTTTCTTTCAGGATGGACCATGGCACGAGGTGCCAACATGCAAAAATATTTTTTTAAAACAGATCCGGATAGGAGTTTTCTGGGGATGAAACCTGAAACGATCTCTAATGGAAACTATACTTTACTGGTCAATGGTTTCTGGGGGCTGAGCCGGCACATCAATTATCTGGGTGAAATTGTTATGGGTGTTGCCATCGCTTTGAGTGTTGGCTATCCCGGATTGCTTTGGGTATGGCTTTATCCGCTCTATTATGTGGCACTTTTATTCCCAAGACAAATTGATGACGACAAGAGATGCGCAGCTAAGTATGGGGAGCTGTGGCAGCAATACACAAAAAAAGTAAAATACCGCATCATTCCTTATTTATATTGATCAAAATTGACATTAAAAAAAGAGAAATGAATACAGTTGACTGGATTGGTTTTATAGGGGTTTTTCAAATATTGCTGGCATACTTGCTCAACGTTATTGGCCGGGTTACCAGTAAGGACCTTTCTTTTATACTTTTGAATTTGACGGGTGCTGCCATGGCATGTCTAAGCTCCGTTCTTTTAAATTATGTACCTTTTATTATTTTGGAGGGTGTCTGGACTTTGATCTCGGTGATGTCACTCGTGAATTATTTGCGGCAGCGCAGGTATGCTGCCTGAATATTAAATCATGAAAATATATGATTCACAAGTATTTAAAAAAGAAAGATCAAGGACTTGTCGAGGCTAAAACAATCGCTAAGATGGTATATTGAATTGACCCAAAAGGTGTTAAGATGTTTGTAAATATTCAATTCTTAAAGCCCTCAGGTATTCTAATACTTCTTTCCGATATGCTGATTTAGGTGAAATGCAATCTTCACCTTTGATATCTGTAACGATCAGCGCCAAATACCAATGGCCATTTCTTGAATATTCCAACTCTTCAAACCAGGGTTCCTGTCCTTTTGAAAGCAGAAATCCGTCGAGTAAAATTGGAAATAAATTGATCGTATTGGTTGATTTCTCTGATTCATAAAAACTCATGAAGAATATTCGGCCATTAATGGTAATGGGGATGTCTGTATCTGAATGATCGTAATTAAGTGGATACTTCCAGCCGATAAAATCATAAAAGGAATTTTCACCCTTAGGATCTTCAAAAATCAAGGCATATTTTTTTGGAAGTTTTTTTTTGAATTTTTTAGCAATCATGACCTTGTCGTTGTCAATTTGGGGAGCAATTTTAAAGGGAATACACGATGAAATCGTTAAAAACACTAAGAAGTAAAGCAGGCGTTTCATGGATTAATTTTTTATATGATAAGCAATGATTGTGCCAACCCGTTCATTATTAATTAAGTATATTCATCGAATTTTAAAATTTTATAGTATTTTTAGACATATCTGTTTTTTTAACAGGAGGAAGGTCATCGAAAACCAAATGGCAATTATTGGGATTTGAATGAAGTATTTTAAGACCAATCACACTAAACAAGTTAAATAATGGAACTATTAGATCAAATATTAGCTATTGACCCCAATTATATACTTGTGGTTTTACTCATTTCATTTTTTATGATGGAAATGTTTTTTAACCAGAAAGTCAGGGTTGGAAGTAAACTCAACCATTTCATTCAGAATATTTTGTTTCAGCTGATTGCCATTGCAATGGGTTCCGTGCTGGGTTTCATGATCATATCAACCTTTAACTGGATGGATAGCAATCAGTTCGGACTCTTCAACTGGATTGAGGTTCCTTACTGGTTTAATATTATTGCCGGGGTATTTTTGCTTGATCTGGCAGATTACTGGTTCCACAGATGGGATCATAAGGTTCCTTTGTTCTGGAGACAGCATCGCGTGCACCACAGCGATACTTCCATGGATGCCTCAACGGCATTGAGAGGGTTTCCGACGGACATCATCTATTTTACGGTTGGTGAACTCGCCATGGTGCTTATTTTTGGCCTCGATATCATGTCGCTCAACTTGTTTTTATTTCTTTTCCTTCCCGTTTCTTTTTTTCACCATTCAAACCTTAATTATCCCGCATGGATCGATGCGGTTTTTGGATGGTTATTTGTAACACCGAATTACCATAAGGTGCACCATGAGCAGGACCAGTTTTATACCGATTCAAACTATGGTACCTTATTTATTATCTGGGACAAATTATTTGGGACCTTTAAAACCAAACCAGTTGCGGAGATCAATTATGGCCTCAAGGAGTTTGAAGGAAACAAGAAGCAATCTTTTTTATACTTGATCAGAAGTCCTTTCCTAAATATAAAGCAGGTTTTGGACAAATAATAAGCTGATGATAGAACATTTTTAGTTAAACTAAAATTTCAAAAATATAGTGTAAAATGATGAAAATCAATCTATTATGAAAAATTTAAAAAAAGAAGATATCCGGCAAGAAGTGTTCGACTTGTATGATGACTATGCCCATAACAAACTTGACAGGAGACAATTTATGGAGAAGTTGTCTGTGTATGCGATCGGAGGGATTACAATTTCTTCTTTATTGAGTTTTATGATGCCCAACTACAAAGACAATGTCACCATTGGTCCTGAAGATCCACGCTTAAATTCTAAATTCATTAAGTATTTGTCACCCAAGGGAGGAGGCGAGATCAGAGGGCTTCTTTCAAAACCGGCCCAATCCAAGGGCAAACTTCCGGGAATTATCGTCGTTCATGAAAACCGGGGTCTTAATCCATATATTGAGGACGTAGGCCGACGTGCGGCCCTTGAGAATTTTATCAGCCTTGCTCCTGATGCACTGAGTCCATTAGGAGGATATCCGGGCAACGATGATGATGGAAGGGCGCTTCAAAAAAAACGCGAGCCTCAAGAAATGCTGGAAGATTTTATCGCTGCGTATAAGTACCTGAGTTCTCATAAGGACTGTAATGGGAACATCGGGGTGGTGGGCTTTTGTTTTGGTGGATGGATATCGAATATGATGGCCGTAAGGATTCCTGAGTTGAAGGCGGCCGTGCCCTATTACGGCAGGCAGCCAAACAGTGATGATGCAGCTTTAATAAAGGCGCCTTTGTTGCTGCAATATGCAGAACTCGATAACAGGGTGAACGAAGGCTGGCCTGCATATGAAAAGGCACTTAAGGATCATAATATTGAATATACCGCTTATGTTTATCCCGGGGTCAATCATGGATTTCATAACAATACGACTCCTCGTTACGACAAGGCTGCGGCCGAACTTTCATGGAGCAGGACAATTGCTTTTTTCAAGGAGCATCTCATATAGGAGCCCGATCAATTGTCATGGTATTATTCCTGTTACAAAAATTAGAAATTCAAGTGAAGGCATGGAGACCGGTAATTGTAAATAACTATTAATTGAACAATATTTAATGAATCATATAAAAAAGGTTGCAGTGGCACAGGTAGCGCCAGTTTTCTTAAATAAAAAGGCAACTATCGAAAAAGCGTGTAAAGTTATTGAGGAGGCAGGAAAGAAGGGAACTGAATTGATTGTTTTTCCAGAGGCTTTTATTTCGGGTTATCCAGACTGGGTTTGGCTGATTCCAAACAGCAAAGGTGCAATGCTCAATGAGTTGTACGTGAAACTCGTTGAAAATGCAGTTTCAGTTCCGGATGAGAGCACTGTTAAACTTTGCAATGCCGCAAAAGAATCCGGGGTAAATGTAGTGATAGGTATGCATGAACGCAATACTGAAAAAAGTAATTCGAGCCTGTACAACAGCCTGCTCTTCATTGATGATGTTGGAAAGATTGTTGGGACGCACCGTAAACTTATTCCTACAGGAGGAGAAAGACTGGTTTGGGCCAGGGGAGACGGTAGTTCTTTGACAGCCTATGAAACATCGGCAGGAAAAATTGCCGGGCTTATTTGCTGGGAAAATTTTATGCCGCTGGCAAGAAATGCCATTTATGAGGCAGGGGCTCAGATCCTGGCGGCACCTACATGGGATAAAAGTCCAAACTGGCTCCAAACAATGCAACACGTAGCTCGTGAAGGAGGGCTTTTTGTGCTGAGTTCATGTATGGCACTTAAAATGGATGATATTCCGGATCAATTTGAATTTAAAAGTCTGTATCCTGACAACAGGGAATGGATCAATGTGGGCAATAGCTGTATTATAGCACCAGGAGGCCAAATTTTAGCCGGCCCTCTTGAGGCTGAAGAAGGCATTTTATATGCCGATTTAGATTTTGATCAAATATTATCGGCAAAAAGAATGTTTGATGCTTGCGGCCACTATGCCAGACCTGATGTTTTTGAATTTCGTGTTAAGGCTAAGAAATAGATCATTCCTATAATCCCCGCGTACGAATTTTTTAAATTAAAGATAAAATTATTTGGATATTTAAATTAATATTTAGATATTTGTCTAAATAACTAAATGAAAAATGAACTCTATCTTTAAGGCATTAAATGACGAAACAAGAAGACGCATCATTGAATTGTTGAAAGACAAGGATATGAACGCAGGCGAAATTGCCGATGAATTTAACATTTCCAAGCCCAGTATTTCTCATCATCTGGACCTGCTGAAAAGAGCTGATCTTATCAGTAGTGAAAAGAAAGGAAAATACGTCGAATATTCTTTGAATACGACCATTCTGGAAGATTTGCTTACCTGGATTATAACCCTAAAAAAATAATTATGAAATCAATTGTCAAGAAAGAATTACCCATAGTTGCAATCGTTCTGCTCCCTTTCGTCTATTTGGCATATGTTTGGAATGACCTGCCTGAACAGGTTCCCCTGCACTGGAACATTCGGGGGGAGGTAGACCGGTACGGAACCAAATATGAATTGTTGCTTATTCCGATATTGCTTCCCTTGCTTGTCTATCTTCTTTTTCTGGTGATTCCTAAAATCGATCCAAAGAACAAAATCAAAAAAATGGGAGGTAAATATCAAAGTTTAAAGACTTTACTTACCATATTTATGTCGGCTCTGGCGCTGTTTATCATGTATACAGCAAAAAATCAGTCAACAGAAAATCCAAATTACATCTTACTGCTTATTGGTTTGTTATTTATTTTTCTGGGTAATTATTTTAAAACCATAAAGCCCAATTATTTTATAGGGATCAAGACCCCCTGGACGCTTGAAAATGAAAGTATTTGGAAAGAGACCCATAGCCTGGCGGGTAAAATGTGGTTTATTGGTGGAATCATCATTGTACTTGGTAGTTTGATTTTGCCCAAAGAAACGAATTTTACACTTTTCACGATTACAGTTGTCGTGATTTCCCTTATACCGGTTGTATATTCTTACCTTTTGTACAGGCGTTCGCAGGAAAAATCTTGAACTAAAAAGGTTGGCGCTGAGTTAAAACGTAAATTTGTTCTCACATCAGGCTTTGAGTAACATGTAAAACGGAATACAAAGAATTTGTGCGTCGTAAAAAATGAGTACCTTTAAAGCCATGTTCAATCCTGGTAATTTACATCTATTTGATATTTTTATGATCAAAAAAAATGCGTTATCATGAGAGGGATGGCATGAAAAGACCAATTATGAGCCAGCTGTTTGTGCAAAGTATAATAAAATCAGCCAGACAGCAGGTACATTTATTCAATTTTAAAATATTTAATGGATACAAATACAAGCTTAGCGGTTCTCATTGATGGGGACAATATACCTTCGGCCCATGTCAAGGAAATGATGGAGGAAATCGCAAAATACGGCAATCCGACGATCAAAAGAATTTACGGTGACTGGACCCGGCCAACTTTAACAAAATGGAAAAATCTTTTATTGGAGAATGCCATCACCCCCATACAACAATATGGTTACACTACCGGTAAAAATGCGACTGACTCAGCAATGATCATTGACGCCATGGATATTCTCTATAGTGGCAAAGTCAACGGTTTCTGCCTGGTTTCAAGTGACAGTGACTTTACACGATTGGCGACCCGTTTGCGTGAAGCCGGTATGCAGGTCATTGGCATAGGTGAAAAAAAGACTCCCAACCCCTTTATCGTGGCATGTGATAAATTTATTTATATTGAAATTTTAAAAAGCCGAAGCAGTGATAAGAAAGAAGACGGCAAAGATACCGGACGTTCAAGTGTTGATACAATCACCAAAAAAGAAATTAAGTTGCTCACAAGCACAGTAGCTGATCTTTCTGACGATGATGGCTGGGCCTATCTTGGAGATGTTGGGGGGCTGTTACAGAAGAAACAACCTAATTTTGATTCTAGAAATTACGGTTTTGACAAGTTAACTCCTTTAATGAAATCTACGGGGCTTTTTGAGCTGGAGCAGCGCGAGAGTGCCAAAAGCAGGCATAAATTAATTTATGTCAGAATCAAAAAGCAAAAAAGGGTCCCGGCAAAAAAAGCCACTGAGGCAAGAAAAACGTAAAAATAGAGTAGTTATTCTGTAGCTTAAAACAAGTAAATATCCCTAAGAACTTAATGGTTCATTAATGTAGCATCGAATAAAATCAATTTCTGTCAGTAAGAATTAATAAACAGTTTTCTTGATTTTAATTCATGTCAGAAGATTATATTACTTTGTGTAAATAAGAAAAAAATATATTTAAATGAGTGCGAACAAAATTGTTGTAGGAAGTGAGGAATGGTGTGGTTTACCCCAATTGAACATTCCTGCAATCAAGGTAAGGGTTGATTCAGGGGCAAAAACATCTGCCCTGCATGCAGTTAATATCAGGCCATTCAAAAAGGACGGGAATCCTTGGATAAGTTACGAGGTCCATCCCTTGCAAAAAAATGCCAAAACAACAGTACACTGTGAATCACCGGTCATGGGTAAACGCAAGGTGAAAAGCTCCAGTGGTTTGGGTGAAATTCGATATGTCGTTAAGACAGTAATCGCTATTGCAGAATCAACCTGGGATATTGAAATAACATTGACAAACAGGGATTCAATGGGTTACAGGATGTTATTGGGAAGGCAGGCCATGTCAGGAAAGATGCTTGTCGATCCGGAAGCTTCCTTTAAACTTGGTGAACCTACCGATGAACTTCTAGAACAATATTATAGCATCAATTTCAAAAAGGCTTCTGGCCTCAAAATTGGTTTGCTGGCAAGCAATCCGGATTTATATAGCAACAGGAGGATCATAGAAGCGGGTGAAGAACGGGGGCATGATATGGAATTTTTAAATATCAAGGATTGTTATATCAAGCTTGACGGGAAAAACCCTGAAATGCATTACAGGGGAGGGAGAATTCTTGACGATTTTGATGCCATCATACCTCGAATTCGGCCAAGTATGACCTTTTATGGTTGTGCTCTTACGAGGCATTTTGAGGCGATGGGAGTTTATACGCAGAATTCGGCAGCCTCCATTACGCAGTCAAGGGACAAGTTATATTCATTACAATTATTGATCAATAACGGATTGCCCATTCCAACTACCGGATTTGCGAATTCACCCCTCGATACAGATGACCTGATAAAAATGGTTGGTGGCGCTCCCCTGATCGTAAAATTGCTCGAGGGAACACAAGGAAAAGGTGTTGTTCTGGCTGAGACTAAAAAGGCGGCAGAAAGCCTGATCAATGCATTTAAAAGTTTGCGCGCCAATATTTTAGTTCAGGAATTCATAAAAGAAGCAGATGGCAAGGATATCAGGTGTTTTGTGATCAACGGCAAAGTGATCGAGAGTATCATGCGTACCGCGGCCCCGGGTGAATTCAGGGCAAATATTCATATGGGTGGAACCGCACAGCTGATTAAAATCACTCCTGAAGAAAGGAAAATTGCCATCCTGGCGGCAAAAACAATGAATTTAAAAGTGGCAGGTGTGGATATAATCAGAGGACGCAACGGCGCTTTGTTACTGGAGGTCAATTCATCACCTGGCCTTGAGGGCATTGAAGGGGTTTCCAGTAAAGATATTGCAGGGATTATGATAGAGTCCATTGAAAAGGATTTGAAAAAAAGAAAGTCAAAGTGATAAAACAACATTCTTTAATTTCAATAGCTTACAAATCTTTTTGTAATTGGTTTTTTAAATAACGGAAACCATTTATTTTAAAAAGAAAACATTTAGATGAATCATGACATGATGAAGACCAATTTTTTGTCCGGACTTTTAAAAATGATGATCTTCCTTTTTGTCGTTCTTTTTGTTTCATGTGGAGATAAGAAGGATACTTTACCTGAAACGGGGAATGATTATTGTGACCATGTATTTAGAAATGATAGTATGAGTCTAACAAAGGAACTGCAAGACATAGAACCCATGATGAATGATAAAACAGGGGTGTATGTTTTAGAAGATGGTGCCGGTGCGATGGTAACAAGGGCCTGGCTCACTGAATATGCCGAAAAAACAATTGATATTCAGTATTTTATTTTTTCTACTGATAATGTAGGCCTTATTGCCTGTGATTATCTTGTGAGGGCTGCAGACCGTGGGGTTAAAATAAGAATTATAGTAGATGACATTATGGTGGATGCCCGTGTTGAGGATATTCTGACCATGGATGCCCATGAAAATATCAGTA
>CBDUAP010000030.1:0-20764 GCA_965365165.1 uncultured Flavobacteriaceae bacterium | reverse complement strand
ATCGACAATTGACAAAGCTCCGCCTACACCGAAATCAGAGAGGCGGCATCCATTTAGGTGAAAGTATTCAATTCTGTGATCTATGGCCTCCAAGAAATAAGCATAACTGCCAATTGATATGCCGCTGCACTCACCTAACTTTTTAAGATAGCCTTTGAATTGCGGGGTCCCGATAAAAAAGAGAGCATCCGATCTGAAAGTGGGGTATACCTTTGTAAAAAAATTCATTTCAGAAATTTCCTTATGGTACCTTAAATCATCGGTAGGATCATCGGTGGTGCACACCACCTCTACATTCATGTCCTGCAGAAGGTCTGCCGGGGTCTTTTCTGCCAATACAAGATTGGCCCGCTCATAAATGCTATTTCCTGTAGACGGGTCCAGGAGCTGGTCTATGCCAAAATAACGCTTCAGTTCGAGGTGGGTCCAGTGAAACAAGGGGTTACGTAAGGTATGGGGCACAGTTTCGGCCCATTTCATAAACCTGTCTTCTAAGGGCGCTGCGCCTGTGATGTATTTTTCATCCACACCATTGGCACGCATGGCCCTCCACTTGTAATGGTCACCGCTTAACCAGGCCTCTGTTATGTTCTTTAAAGGTTTGTTCTCGGCAATTTTCTTTGCAGACAGGTGGTTGTGATAATCGATAATCGGCATATCCCGGGCATAATCATGATAAAGTCTCAGGGCTGCTTCTGATTGAAGTAAGAAATCATCCCCGATAAAGGGCTGCTTGGATGTGTTTTGTTTTTTCATGACAAACATTTGGAGATTCCCATTTCCAGGCCTCTTAATTCTGCCAGCCCTCTCAATCTTCCGATTCCTGAATAACCCGGATTTGTTCTTTTATGCAGATCATCCAGCATCTGGTGCCCGTGATCAGGACGCATCGGCATTCTTAGGTCTTTTCTTCCGGCACTTTTCCTGTTTCTTTGTTCTATAATCAAGGCTTTCATCACCCCGAACATATCCACGTCTCCCTCGAGATGATTGGCTTCATGAAAATTACCCCATTCATCTCTTATTGTACTTCTCAAGTGGATAAAATGAATCCGCTCTCCCAGACGCTCTTCCATTCCCGGAAGGTCATTGTCAGGTCTTACTCCGAAGGATCCGGTACAAAAAGTCAAGCCGTTGTGAAGGCTTTTTACCGAATCATAAAGATATGACACGTCTGCTTCAGTGCTCACCACTCTGGGCAAACCCAAAATCGGATAAGGCGGATCATCAGGATGGATACACATGAAAACACCTGCTTTTTCAGCCGTTGGTATGATTTGTTCTAAAAAGGAAACCAGATTCTTTTTTAAATCTTCTTCTCCTATTTCATTGTAGGTCCTTAAAATAGCATTGAATTCTTCCAGGGAATAACCTTCTTCAGCTCCGGGCAGACCTGCTATGATATTGCTCACCAGCAATTCCTTTTGAGGCTCAGTCATCTCCTCAAACAATTTTTTAGCACGGCTCATCTGCTCCGGTTTGTATTTTTCAGCTGCACCCGGCCTTTTTAACAAAAATACTTCAAATACCGCAAAGGCATCGGCATCAAAGCGCAAGGCTTTGGAACCATCTTCAACTTTATAATCCAGATCCGTTCGGGTCCAGTCAAGCACGGGCATGAAATTATAGCAAATCGTGTCAATACCGCATTTTCCCAAATTCAAAATCGTCTGCCTGTAATTTTCAATATAGGTCATTACCCGCCCCCGATTCGTTTTAATGTGCTCATGCACAGGAACGCTTTCAACCACGGACCAAGAAAGCCCGGCATTTTCTATCGTTTCCTTTCGTTTCAAAATCTCAGTCACGGGCCAAACTTCCCCGTTGGGAATGTGATGCAAAGCGCTCACAATTCCTGTTGCACCTGCCTGTTTGATATCGGCAAGTGATACCGGATCCTGAGGACCATACCATCTCCACGTTTTTTCAAGACTTAAATTCATTGCCATAAATATAATTCAATTTAAACACCACTAAATGCACTAAACCCTCCATCAATAGGAATTACAACCCCTGTAACAAACGAGGCACCTTCGCCACAAAGCCATAAGGTTGTTCCTACAAGGTCATCCGGCTCCCCAAATCTTCCCATGGGGGTTTGCTCAATAATGGTATTCCCTCTTGGGGTTAATTTTCCGTCAGAAGTGGTCAGCAGGCTCCTGTTCTGATCTGTCAGAAAAAAACCCGGGGCGAGTGCATTTACCCGTATACCAACTTTTGAAAAATGAACGGCCAGCCACTGTGTGAAATTTGAAACTGCCGCCTTGGCACCGCTGTATGCCGGTATTTTGGTCAGTGGAGTAAAGGCATTCATGGAGGAGATATTCAAAATACTGCAACCTTTTTTACCGACCATGTCTTTTGAAAAGACCTGTGTAGGAAGCAAGGTGCCTATAAAATTAAGATCAAAAACAAATTTGATCCCTTCGACATCCAGATCAAAAAAAGTTTTTAAACCGCTTTCATCACTTTGAAGATCTGCTTCACGCAAATGAGGTTTTGAAGTTGTGCCCAGGGGGTGGTTGCCACCGGCGCCATTGATCAAAATATCACAGGTTCCCAACTTTTTATTGATCTCTGCTCTAGCCGTTTCCAAAGACTTTTTATCAAGTACGTTGGCCTCTACACCAAGCGCAATTCCACCCTCAGCAACGATTTCATCCGCAACCTTTACCGCGGCCTCCTGCCTCAGATCCAGGACTGCTATTTTATGACCCTGTTTTGCCAAAGCCCGTGCCAGGGTGCTGCATAAAACTCCTCCGGCTCCTGTTAAAACTACTACTTTACTCATCTACAAATATTTTAAAGAAAATGTCATTTATGAACCTGAGACATTTCAGCAGCCCGACCCATTTATTTAAAAATACCCAAGCCCGAATAAATGATTATGTTGACTTGGAATTCAAAAAAGACGAATAATATATCCTTATCACATAAAGATTAGGATATTCATATTTTCGTCAGCAGACAAGTAAATATAATAATTAAGATGCATTTGCCTCGCTTCACGATGGATAATATCAACACCTTAAGTTGAATTGAATGTAAACTGCGTGCAATTTACCTTGAAAGCGGATTGTCAACTTCATGTATTGTCTTACACGCCTCAGGCATCAATATAAATTCTATTTGTTCTAAGAATACTTCCACTCTATGATTTAAGAAAACTTGATCTTAATTTGTTGAAAACTTAGGGCATACAAAATTATAATATCATAAATTAGTTCTCTAAAAACAGTTAAGGGCTCTTATAAATTTTAATTTCACTTTCAAAACAGATAAAAGATGAGACCACTTAGATATTTTGCAATGCTGATGTGTATTGTCAGCACCAATTTGCTTCAGGCCCAAAAAATAAACCCGAATGAAGTAAAAGCAACCATGAAAAAAGTTGCTGATTGGCAAATTGAACATTTCAAAGACACCTACAGCGGATATGAAAAGCCACACCATGAATTAGACTGGACCAATGCTGCCTTGTATACGGGAATGGTCAAATGGGCCGCCATGGCACAGGACGAATCCTATTACATCTGGCTCAAAAGCATCGGAGAGGCGCATGACTGGAAGCTGCACAAACGTAAATATCTTGCAGACGATCATGCCGTGGGTCAAATGTATATAGAATTATATCGCAAATACGGAGACGAAAAAATGATCGCCCCCACCAGGGACCAATTTGATTTTATCATTTACCACCCTGCCAGGACCTCCCTGAAATGGAACAGCCCTTACCATCAGGACCGATGGAACTGGTGTGATGCTTTATTTATGTCTCCCCCGGTCTGGGCAAAGCTGTACAAGATTACCGGAGAACAGAGATATCTTGATTTTATGATGCAGGAGTACCGCGCCACTACTGAATTCCTGTTCGATGAGGAAGCTCATTTGTATTATCGTGATGAAAATTTTATTGGAAAAACTGACCATGGGACTAAAATATTTTGGTCACGGGGCAATGGCTGGGTATTTGCAGGTTTAACCCATATCATGAATGAACTGGAACCCTTAAGCCAAGAATACCAGTATTTCCTCACCTTGTACAAAAAAATGGCAAAGCAGCTCTTGAAACATCAAACCCCTGAAGGGCACTGGGCCATGAGCTTACTGGGGCAAAAATTTTATCCAAGCCCCGAAACCAGCGGTTCTTCTTTTTTTATCTATGGTCTGGCCTGGGGCATCAATCAGGGAATTCTGGATCAAAGCACATATGAACCTGCTGTCAGAAATGGATGGAATGCAATGGTCAGTCATGTTACCAAAGAAGGCATGCTGGGCTATGTACAACCTATAGGAGCAGCTCCCGGAAAGGCCTGGCCAGACAGGACCGAGGTCTATGGAACAGGTGCTTTTCTCAGTGCGGGTTCAGAGGTTTATAAAATGTACGGAGGCCAATAAATTTCGTTTTTTTGAATGCTAATTGCTTTAAGAATAATCAGGATACGGCATAAATAAGGCATGCGCCGAATCCCATAGAAAAAGGCGCAATTAATCTAAAATAAGGGGGCTTGATGATACCAGCCCATTTTAATGCATAGGCATGATGCAAGCTCTTTGGAACAAAGTACAGGACAACTGATGTCATCAGCATGAACCATCCCAGAATTTTAAAAAAATCAGGGAATTTAGAATCGCCGGCATATACGACCAAAGCCGCGGCCGGGATCATTCTAATGGTTATTTCTGCATAATTTATCAAATTCGTACTGCCTGCCTTTTTTAAAATAGCGCCAACTTTATGGGGCGAGAAAAGCATTAAAAAACCAACCCCTATGAGGAAAATTCCGAATACTATAACGGTCCATTTTGCAAATATGATCATCCCTTCCTTTTTATGTTAACCAATATTTTCATTAGGTATTAAAACTAAAAAACACGGGTCAAAAATTTTCAATTTTTGACCCGTGTCATGCCATCTCTTTATACTCGCGATTGACAATTAATCATCAAGCTCGACCTTTTCAAGGGCCACAGCAACGGCTTCCGCATAAGTCAAAATCAATACTTCTCCGATGTGGAGTTCGGTCATTAATTTTTCATCTTCCATGGGGATGCTTACATAATTCCCATTCGGCCCGCTTACAGTTGCCACCATAAATGGCCTGTTAAGGGCCTCAATTGTAACGACCGCTTTGACCACGGCACCTACAACTGCTGCAGGATCCACACCTTCAGGCGCTTTTCCTCCTTCTGCAACGATTTGCAGGGGTTCCGCCTTCTCCTCTTCGGTTGGATCACGAAACTCTGCCTTTAAATAAGTATAATATTCAAATTTTATGACGTCATCAACGCCAATCTCATCAAATCTTTCGACCTCTTCACCGGCAGTAAGGGTTACCAGGCCTCCGTCAGTTCCCATCAGGGTAATTTCTCTTGTTTCCGGATCAATAGCAGTAACGGTTCCCTGCATACTCACCTGATCCCACTTTTCTCTTGATGGTCTTTTTTCCTGCGCATTGGCGGATAAACTCAAAAAAGCGATAACGAGCAGCGCACTGAAGTAAATTTTTATTGATTTCATTTGTTAAAGGTTTTAAAATTTGTTGATTTTTTATTGTCGGTCCAAGATACGTCATTCCAATCATTGGGACAACGGGAATTAAAAAAATTAGCGCGACCCGGAAATGAGGAATTTACCGAATGGAGCTGTCAGATCATAAAGAACATATTTCCCGGAGGCATCCCCTTTTACTTTCAGGTCAGTAACAATTTCTTTTTGATCCTGCGACAGGGTAACGTCTTTCCAATCTTCAGGGATATAGGTTTTAAAAGTAACAGGCACATCATAAACCTCAGGATCTAGTTCAGCTTCCAATTGTAAGAATATGGTATCCCTATCTAGATAGCTTGATATTTTAACAGTTTCCCTTTGCCTGATGTATTTTGTTACTTCCGCAAAAGTGCCCACCCATAAATGGTCCTCCCGTTTTTTTATATAAGAAAAATAGGCTTCCAGTTCTTCCCTGGTCTTTGGCTCCCATCCCAGGTTGTCTACTCCGTGAAAAACGAGAACCAGCCAGATATTGTCATGTTCAAGACAGGTGTCGATCCAGGAATTCATTACATCCATACTCGTATTGCTCATTGGCCCCCTCTGCCATTGCACATATTCCTTCTGAGAAGTCCCCGGGTCCAGTTGACTAGACCTGTTGAGCTCCAGCATATAGTCTGCCGGCATACGGTTTCTAAGCGCAGGATATACCCCTTGGGAAAAATGCATCACCCTTTCATCTTCTGTGCCATAAGGACACTCAGCTGAAAAAGTATATTTTACCCCTAAATTCTTTTCAATGTCCAACCGGCTTTGCTCGAGTTCGTACAACAAATTGACACTGTCCATAACGGCCAGGCGCGGATGTGTGATGGTATGGCTTGCGATCTCATGACCTTCTGAGGCATAGGCTCTTAAGTCGTTCCATGAAACTGTATCTGCGGAATTATTGTGATAAACCACCTCATCTGCATCTTTTAAGTTACCACGTCTCAATTTTTCATAGGCTTCATCCATCAACTGATAAGCCTCCAATTCCTTCCCAGTTTCATAAAGGATCCCGGCGTTTGAATGATAATCCAGGGCTTCACTTGTGCCTGTAAAGCCGATCAGGGAAGCTCTTTCAAAAAAATTAGATGCATCAGTACTGATCGAAGATGTTTCGTCAATAATATCCTGTGCGGGCCTTCCTATAAACCCGCCTTTTGCTGCCCCCTCTACTTTACCAGTGAGTATAAAAAAGGTTCCTTTTAACCCAAGCTTGTTCATGATGGGCCTCGCAACAGTGAATTGGTTGATGATGCCGTCGTCATAGGTGATGGATACAGCTGCTTTTTTGTCGCCTTGCCATTTACAAATGGTCGTTTGGCCGAGCTGTTTATTGGAATCACAACACAGCAAGGTCATGACAAACCAAACCATGGACAGATTTTTTAAGACATTTAAAATTTCTTTTGATTTTCTCTTTAATGAAGTCATCGGAAAAGCAGTTTGTTAAATATAGGGAATTTACAAAAACCTGCATCCCGAAACTTGTGCGTTATAAAATTATAGAACTTCTATTGGCCTAAAGCAGCATTATAAAAAGTCATTCCCAGATGGGCCTTATTGTCGTGATCAAACAGGGTCGCATTGTCCCAGTGGGAACCTTGCCCCCAAAGGGTGGAACAATCTGTCGACACCCAGGCCGGCTCCCAATAAACAAGTCCTTCTCCGCCAGCACCTTCAATTATATTTTGCAGTGACTTGAGATAACCCAACTGGCCCTGTTGCGTTGCCGGATAACCTGAAACCAAGGCGCTTTTATCAAGGATATTATTGGCAGGATCTATGTTGACCAAGGTAAATGGATATGCAGTTTCAACAACCATCAATCTTTTCTTGTAATTACTGATCAAGGTTTTAAAAGCGTCTCCTACATTGCTCAGGGTATAATCGGACCAGAGGGGATAATAAGACAGACCGATCCAGTCATAATCGTTGATGCCATTTTTGTTGGCCTGTTCAAACCACCACAATGCATTTTCGGGTTGTGCAATGTGCAGCATCACTCCTATTTCCAGATTCTTCTCCGCGGAGATGTCTCTTACCGCCTTGATGCCCTTATTGATCAAATAGGCATTCCTATTCCAATCCATGGGTTGCAGCTCATCTTCCTGCAGAATCATCAGGTTTATTTCATTCCCTACCTGTACGATTTCAGGCATCAGGCCGTCTCCTGCCAAACTCTCCAATACCTCAAAGGTGTATTGGTAAAGTAAGTCCCCAAGGGCTTCCATGTTGTTCAATTCACTTTTCCAGGCCTCCGGAATCTTTTGTTTTGAAGGATCCGTCCAGGTGTCCGAATAATGAAAATCAAGCAAAACAGCCATGCCTTCCTCTTTTGCCCTGGTTATGGTCTTTTTTACATCCTCGTAATTAGAATACCTGGTCCATGATGGATTGTGCCACAGCCTTACCCTGACCAAATTCGTGCCGGCTTCACTAAAAATAGCATATGGATCCTTGGTTAGGTTATTGGCGTCTTTGAACTTTGCCCCGCAATCCAGCATTTCGTTTACGTAAGAGAGATCGGCTCCGTAATAAAACAGGCCTGCATCAGGTTCTTCAGGGTCCATCACATCACCTACGTTGTTTACCACAGGATCTGTGTTTTGGTTTTCTCCTGGTGAACATGAAATCACTACAAATAACACGGTCAAAAACTGAATAAATTTCATCCTTTCCAATATTTATTTTTTCAAAGAACTAATATACGTAAAAAATACGCTTATTATCAAAAACAAACCTGTTTCTATTCTGAGTTAGGAATTCTTTTTAAAATAAACTTGATTTGTCCGCGATGATTCGATTCGTGCTCACAAACATGAAACCATTTGCAATAGTTGTTTGTGGGCTGGTTCTCAAAGAATAGTTCTGATTTCATGATCCAGTCATCATCTCTGCCTGCAAATTCTTTCTCAGTAATTGCCCTTACCTCATTGAGCTTTCTGATATAAAAACCTGCATCATGTCCCTTTATTATTTCCCTTGCTTGTTCCCCCAAATGACTGGCAACATCCCATTCTTTTTTGATTTCATCATCCCAGGTGCCCCATTTCATCTCGTCAAAAGTGTTGAGCTGGTAATATTTTTCAGTTGCGGCCAAATGCCATAACATCGCACCGATCGAATTAGATTGTTCGTCAATTTGATAATCGAGTTGTTCAATACTTAGACCTTTGACAGTGTCTATCAGCCAGGTACGCATCATGGTCATGGTTGACAACAGGGTTCCGATTTGTGGGGAATAACCCTCCAGGGGACCTATCAAATAGATGCTGTCAGATGCATTCTTCATTTCACCCTGACTAAATCCTGTCACCGGAAATGTAACTAAACCAGCGCCTAAAAGCGCCGTTTTCTTTATAAACTTTCTTCTTTCTGAATTTGTGGAATCTTTCATATTGTTGTTATTAAGTTTTGGTTTTTCCTTTAGTATCGGACGACATGAGGCAGGACGCCTCAAAAAAAGGTTACTAATCTGCGGTCGGGATTTAAAAATGGAATTATTTTTACTCTAGCACCTCATAAATGACCAGCTCACTCGATTTATTCTTTAAACGGATGCTTCCAATCTTTTCGCACTGAAAAGATTCTTTCACCTGTTCGTAACAGCTTTCACTGATAACAATCTGGTTTTCCTTCGCCACCCCCTCAAGCCTCGCTGCGGTGTTCACAGTGTCTCCAATAACCGTATAATCAAGCCTCTTTAAACTCACCGAACCTATATTGCCCGAGATCATCTCCCCACTTTTGATCCCTATGGATACTTTCGGATTAAACCTAGAAAACTCCTCTTCCAGCCCGGGTAAACCATTTACTTTTTGGCGTACGGCCAGGGCTGCATCAATGGCCCGGTCAAGGTGGTATTCTCCTGTAAAAACAGCCATGATGGCATCACCGATAAACTTGTCAATATAGCCATCCAGGGCCATGATCTCTTTGACCATCTCGTCAAAATAAGAATTGATCAGTTTGACCACAGTATCCGCCGGCGCACTTTCGCTGATCTCCGTAAAACCGCAAATGTCAATGAACATGACAGTGCCTTCGATGGTCTCATTGTCCATGATGGTGGATTCATATTCTCGGCTCCCCATAAAATTCAGCACATTCTGGTCTACATACATCCGCAAAATATTGTTTTCCTTTACCGCTTTCAAGGTTTCCTTCAATTGCCTGGCATGATTCAGGGTCTTTTCCATGGTCAGCGTAAGGTCCTCAAAATTGATGGGTTTAGTGACAAAATCAAAGGCTCCCCTGTTCATGGCAGTACGAATATTCTCCATGTCGCCGTAAGCTGAAACGATCACAGACTGGATCAAGGGGCTCAATTCATTCAATTTATTCAGCAAAGTGAGCCCGTCCATTTCAGGCATATTGATATCGCTCAATACAATATCCACTTCCGGATCTGCCAGGAGTTTTTCGAGGGCATCTACGCCATTTACGGCAAACAAAAATTCGTACTCCTTTTTTCTGATCTCTTTGCGAAATTTCTGCTTTATAAGGATCTCCAGATCCGTTTCATCATCCACTACAAGAATTTTTGCCATCACATCAGGTTTTTTAATTTACTTTTTAAGTTTGCAAAATCAAGTGGTTTGGTCAGAAAGGCATCTGCGCCAAGACGTTTTGCCGTATTAAAGTTTTCATCATCACCATAGGCGGTGATCATCATCACCACCGGAGGAGGCTTCAGATAATGCTTCTTAATATGTTCCAATAGTTCCAGGCCGCTCATGCCCGGCATATTGATATCAGATAAGATCAAAACGGCCTCTTGTTCCATTGATTTTAAAACAGTTATTGCATCTTCTCCTGAAAAAGCGAAAACAAATTCCACTTCTCCATTTTTTATTTCCCTTCTAAAACGCTGTTGAAATAATAATTTCACATCCGTTTCATCATCTACTACCAGAATTTTCATGTTGCTTCTTGATTTTATTTAAAAATAATCATTATTCATTTACTTGCCACGGTTTATTCAAGGGGAAGTTTGATGGTAAAAGTAGTACCCTTGCCCTTTTCCGTTTTAACCTTTAAATCACCCTTATGTGATTTTACAATATCATAACTTAAAGACAACCCCAATCCTGTTCCCTGGCCCGTGGGTTTGGTTGTGAAAAATGGTTGAAATATTTTGTCCAAAACCCTTTTTGGGATGCCATCACCGTTGTCAGCTACCTCTATTTCTATGCTTTTACCTTCTTTTTTTGTGCTTACCGCTACAATGGGCTCATAATTTTTAAGTCCTGATTTCTTCTTTTCATCAACGACGTAAAAGGCATTGGTGATCAGGTTCAGGATCACCCGTCCAATATCCTGAGGCACAATATTGATCTTTCCGATATGTGCATCAAAATCTGTTTTCAACGTGGCATTGAATGACTTGTCTTTTGCGCGTAAACCATGATAAGCCAGTCTGAGGTATTCATCGGCAAGCGCGTTGATATCTGTTAGTTCCATTTGCCCGGCGCTGCTTCGGCTGTGTTGCAACATACCTTTGACGATGGAATCTGCGCGCTTCCCGTGATGGCTGATCTTTTCCAGGTTGTGCTTTATGTCTGATACTATTTCATTGACTTCCGAGAAATTTTTGTTTTCAATTTCCTCCTGCATTTCATCCACGAGCTCGTTGCTCACTTCTGCAAAATTATTGACAAAATTCAAGGGGTTCTGGATTTCATGGGCAATACCCGCAGTGAGTTCACCCAAAGAAGCCATTTTTTCTGATTGTATCAATTGGGCCTGGGTGGCCTTTAAATTTTCAAGTGACAACCTCAGTTCTTCAGTCCGTTCTGCTACTTTTCTTTCGAGTGCTTTGTTCCTTTCTTTCAATTCATTAACGGACCAGGTATCCTGGTCACCTTCGTTCCCTGTGGCCAGGGAACCGTGAAAATGCACTACGCTCCACTTCTCATCGGCAAATTCCATCACGGTGGTCAATCGGCAATTGATGCTCATTTCATTGCCCTCTGCCTTTATGGAAATCAAAATTTCTTCTACCAAAACGGCGGTATCTCCATCGACCATCATTTTTTCAAATACCGGTGTTTCCTTCACGCTCATTTCGAGCCCTAAAGATTGATCCCTTTGGAGTTTTAGCAAGTCATTGAAACTTGATATCCCAAATATTTTCTCATCAATATGGGTTCCATATCCCATGATCGCTTCATTGAGAAATTCGCCGGATGAATCAATCGGGTGATCATAAAAGCACAACTGCTTGAATATGGTATATGTTTGCTCTAATAACTGCTTTTTTTCAGCATTCATAAATCTTAATTTACGGGTAAGGTTATTATAAATTCTGTTCCTTTGTTCTTAGTGGTTTCCACTTTTATTTCTCCTCCATGAGCTTTGACAATGTCATAACTCAAAGACAGTCCCAATCCTGTTCCTTTCCCTGTTGGTTTGGTCGTGAAAAAAGGTTGAAAAATTTTATCCAACACATTTTTTGGAATACCATTGCCATTATCTTTCACCACGATCTCAACTGTATTTTTGTTTTTCTTTGTTCCTATATATACCGTGGGCTCATAGTTTTCAATTCCGGAATTCTTTTTCTCATTCACGACATAAAAAGCATTGGTGATCAAATTCAGGATCACCCTGCCCATGTCCTGCGGAACAACACTGACCTTTTCAAGATCATCCTCAAATTCAGTATCCATTTTAACATTGAATGACTTGTCTTTGGCACGAAGCCCGTGATAAGCCAATCGCAAATATTCATCTGTCAATGCATTTAAATCCGTAGGTTCTCTTTCACCACTGTTACTCCTGCTATGCTGCAACATTCCTTTCACGATGTCACTTGCTCGTTTACCGTGATGGTTAATCTTTTCCAGGTTTTGTTCAATATCATTTCCAATATCCAAGGCTTCAGGAAAATCACCCCTTTCAATTTCTTCCTGCATTTCCTTCATGAGCTCACGGCTTACTTCAGAAAAATTATTGACAAAATTCAATGGATTCTGGATCTCATGCGCAATTCCTGCGGTAAGCTCACCCAGGGAGGCCATTTTTTCAGATTGAATGAGTTGGGTTTGGGTCTGTTTTAGATCTTCAAGGGTCTTTTCAATTTTTTTGTTGGCCAATTCCAATTTGTTGAAATCTTCATAGCGTGCATAGGCAGAAGAAAATGCTTCAGCCAGGTTTTGTGCCAAATTCAATTCATCTTCGGTCAAGGACACTTCACTTCCCACATATAACATCCCCTGTAAAAAGGGAAAAAAATGCAAATGTAAGCTGGTGGGCTGATTTTCTGTCACATAAGTTTCTGAAGATGCTATTGCACCTCGTTGCATCAATATTTTTGTTGACTCCAAAAATGCGGCTTCATCCCAATAATCAGTATACATTTTCTTCTTACGCCAGTAGGGCAAGAGTTGATCTAATGGCCTGGTGTCATCAAAAGGTAGGTTGAAAGAAGCAATAGCCTTTCCGTCAGGGGTAGACAAATGCGTTTGAACCTGTTGCAATTCTTCATCCATGATAAACACACCACAACGAATAAATGGGACGTCAAGCGTGGTCAATTCATTCCATACCAGAGGAGTAATCCGCTTTAGATCAGTGGTAGTTCGCATTGAGGCTATTTCTGCCCGAACTCTGTCTACCGAAGCATGCTTCACAGCTTCCCTTGCCTGTTCCTCTGCCCTCTGAAGGTCCAGAAAACGCGTATAGGTTTGCTGGAAAACTTTCGCAAAGCGCAACAATATTTGCATCATTTCATCTGCTATCGGTAAATGAGAACTCAAGAGTAAATAACCTTGTGAGAAAAAAGCACAATGCTGAACCCTTCTTCCCTGGAACTTGGATGAATCCAGTTCCATTTTCGCATCTTCCTTTACAAATCGTATCCAGTCTTTTAATTCCTTCCCTCTAAGATCAACCACAAAAGATTCTTTCTTTTCCTTCCAGGCTTTATAGGTTTTGGCCATGCAGGTAGGTTCGTCAATTGAAAAATCATGGACATAATCTACGTTTGATCCTTTTTGATCAGTTGCCCATAACTCAAATATTCTTTTCTTTTCGTTAAAGATCGCTACGCTAATGCGATCGGGAGTCACCCCGAGAAGATCAAATTGTTCAAAAAGGACTTCTGCTGTTTCGGCCAGCTGCTCACTTTTGTGCATTGCCATGGTACTTGCCCTGACCCTTTCAAGAGCCAGTTCTATCTGGGCTTCCTTAGATTGTTTTTCTGCCTTTTGGAGGTCCATAAAACGTGTATAGGTCTGTTCGAAGACCCTTGCAAACCTTTTAAAGATGTCGTGGGCCTCAGGAACTTTTTCATATGTGATAAACAGCAGATAGCCCCGGCTGAATTTACACAGATGATTAATTTGATAGGTTGGTAAAGAAAGTCCTGCTTCTTGAAGATTTTTGAAAGTCTCTTGGAGTTCGGGCAAGGATTTCATATAATCATAATGTTGTATCAGGTCTTTACCGGCCAATTCCTGAACAAAAAAGTCTGCTTTGCTTTTTAAAAATTTTCCCATTTCTATAAAAGAGGCTTCTTCTGTATAATACAAAGGGAAAGGGTCCTGCAACTGATCTTCGCTGCTCATCCAGCACTTGCTCTGGGTTTTATCATCTGATAGCACATTATATCCGGCACTCCATGCATTGATACCCAATTCCCTGACCTGATTGAACAGTAAATTTGCTGCTTCAACCAGTTCGGTACTTGATTGCATGGCCATGGTTCTTGAACGTACTTTTTCAAGCGCTGCTTCAATTTGGGCCTCACGGGCTTGTTTCTCTGCTTTTTTAAGGTCAAGAAAACGATTGTAATTTTGCTCAAAGACCTGGCTAAATCGTTTTAAAATTCCTTTATTTTCTTGAGACAGTGGTTCAAGACCAGCAGTTTGTATCAGTCCGTATTTATTAAAAGAACCTGAAAGGATAACGCACTGAGGGGCCTTCATGGCATTTTTAACTTTTCTTGGAAGACTCTTGAAAAATCCTTCAACAAGAATCTCATCCCATCTGTCCTTGTTCTTTCCCTTTAGTTGATATTCCCATTCCGGCAATTGAGCTTTCCAACCCTTTAAATAATTTTTATAAGCCGGGTGATCATGATACGGGACATCATAATTAGCCGCATGATCAGGGTCTTCCGAATTTGTCATCCAGGCAGATGCAGATTCGTCCTCTTTGTTGAAAATCCATAAAAGACAACGGGTCAATTCCATATCAAGACCTTGTAATTCTTTAAAAACAGTTATGATAAGTTCGCCCAATTCATTAGACTTCCTCATTGCCATTGCTCTGTTCCTGACACGTTCCAGTGCCAATTCTATTTGAGCTTCTCTTGATTGTGCCTCAGCTTTTCTCAGATCTAAAAATCTTCGGTACGTTTGTCCAAATACCTCTGCAAACCTCTGCAATACTGCTGATGATTCTTCTGTCATAGGGTTTTCAGAAAATGCAAATATGATTCCGGAAGAGAAAAAGAAACTTTTATGATACTCCCTTTTAGGTAAGTTATTCAGGTCAGCATTAAATGGATATTCCGGCTCATTGTTTAGAGCCTTATAATACTTGAAAACATCTTTTTCTGTATAGTTGTACGAATAACCTTTCTCCCCATTTTTCCATGCTTTTTTTAAGCCTCTCAACATCGGATGAATAGTCATATTTAACATCCCTACTCGCATTTCTACTTCTCCTTCATCAGTTGCATTTGCCGACCACGTTTCCATTCCTTCATGTCCTTCAAGAATTCCTATCCCGCATCGTATGGATTTGTCAATACCGAGCTTCAAAACCTCATCAAAAAAGGTCTTTACGGTTTCTTTGACATCACTACTGTTATGCATGGCCATTGTTTTGGAACGTACCCTTTCAAGGGCTGCTTCAATTTGCGATTCCCGGGTTTGTGCTTCCGCCTTTTGGAGATCCAGGAAACGGGTGTAGGCCCTTTCAAATTCAATGGCAAAGCGATGCAGGATATCTGCTTCATCCTTTTGAAGAGCCCTTCTGATATTAATGCCAAAACAGCCGTATTTCATATAGGCCTCAGCATAATAAATTCCTTCCGGGAAATAGCGCACCTTAAGCTTTTTAGCTCCTTTGAGCAATTCCTTCCAGGTATCGAAAAAATTCTCGGTTTCTTCAGGTAAAATCTTAGATTCATGAACCGGTTCTTCACTTGCCCAGGCCTTATAGCAGGCTGCAGTATAAGGCTCTGTTTTATCAAGTGGGTAAACAACTGATTTACTCAATGTAGACGTTGATCCTTTGGTTGTTTCTGACCAGGTAGCCCAAAACATGTGTTCCTGTTTATCCTCCTCAGGCAGCCAGACGTATGAAAACTCTGTAGGAATATTTAACACATGAAGCTGTTCGTGAAAAATCTTGGAAAGATCCTTTATTTCATCTGAATGCTGCATCTGCATACTACGATTCCTGGTTCTTTCCAAAGCAGCTTCAATCTGTGCTTCACGTGCCTGTGTTTCCGCTTTCTGAAGGTCGAGAAAACGAGCATAGGTTTGTTCAAATACCTTGGTAAACCTGGCGATTAAGATCTCTTCCTCTTTAGTCAGCTCTGAACCCGTGACCAGATGCAAGTAACCATGTGAAAAATTAAAACAATAAAATACAGTAGGATCAGGAAACTGGGTCAGCACCATTTCCTCAGCTTCTTTAGAATTAAAAGTCGTAATGGCGTACTCCAGATGCTTGCGTCGCACCTCTCCTCCTACCTTTTGATGAAATACAGCTTGTTGTCTTTGCCATGCCGCATATCGTTCATCAAAAGTAGCATCCCCTGTTAAGGGAAGATAAAATAACCCTAAAGAATCCCCCCCAGGGCCTGTAACCCACGTAATTTGTCTCTCGATTTCCTCATTTACCTCAACATAACCACAGGTCACGAAATTGGTAACCCCAAGCCCCATCAGCTCTTTGTATAAAAGAACCACCACATCTTTGAGCTCTTCACCCTTTTGCATGGCCATGGTTCTGCTTCTTATTTTTTCCAACGCAACCTCTATCTGGGACTCTCGTGCCTGTTCTTCTGCTTTTTGGAGATCAAGAAAACGGGTGTAGGTTTGCTCAAAAGCATTACCGAAACGCTTAAGTATATTGGCATTCTCTTCAGAAAGAGCAGAGGGGCCCAATGCCTGTAAAGCGCCATATTTTATGTAAGCAGTTGATAAGGTCACTTTATCCAAACTTTTCATAATCCTTTTTGGCTTCGCCGGAACATTTTTAAAACCTGTTTTGGAAAACCAAATTTTATCAAATTCCTTTTTAGTAGTTCCCTGGTAAGTGAATACGGAATATGACTTGCCTTTTTTCCAATCTGTAAATTGAGATTTATAATAAGCGTGTTTTACAAATGGAACATGATAACTTAAAGGATAAATATCTTGTGAAAAACCGGCTACCCAATACAAACTATCTCCGGATTCTTTATCGAATACAATAATATTACAGGCGCTAGATTCAAATTTCAACACTTGTAATTGCTCAAAAATAGTTGCAACAACTTCTCGTAACCCGTCGCTGTTGTGCATTGCCATAGATCTGGATCTGACTCTTTCAAGGCTTGTTTCAATCTGGGATTCCCTAGCCTGAGCTTCCGCCTTCTGAAGGTCTTCAAAGCGTTTATAGGCCAGATCGAATGCAGCACCCATTTTAGTGAGTATGGATTCCATTTCTTCTGGTGGTTCCCGGTCTAATATATCAACGGTCATTTTTCCATTATTCAATTGAACAACAGGGTGAACCACAAATTCCCAAGTATTGGTTTCAAAGAACCGTGCAACTTCAGCTGCATATCCAGGTTCATATTTCTTTAACCAATTCAATGTGATCGGGATATCTTTTGCATTTTGCCTGACAAGAAAATAATGATCACTTCCGGTCCATATTTTTCTTATAAACAATCTATGATCTTCTTCGTCTAATTTAAATCTGACATCTAAAGCTTTATGAAAACCATTCTCCATCTTTTCAATTGATGTCAGATCCCGCATACTTAAATAACCATCCTCCTCTTCCAAAAAAATGGTTGCAGCCACTACTCCGGGGATTTCAAGCCCCAACATCTCATCCCTCAAAACCGTAACTACTTCCATTATTTCCGAAGAATTGTGCATAGCCAAGGCGCTGGCACGGACCCGTTCAACTGCCAAATTAATTTGAGCTTCCCGTGATTGTTTTTCGGCTTTTTGCAGATCCTGAAAGCGCGTATAGGTTTGCTGGAATACTTTTCCAAAACGCATGAGGATTGCATTCTCCTCATCTGTATAAGGAATACCGGAAAAATTCTCTATATAAAGGCCCACATTATCCATTAAAACCGTTGATGCGGCTAGGCCATCGTAACTTAAATAAGATTTAATTGATTCTTCCGGAACATCCGAGATCAATTTAAACAGATCCTCATAAAATTTGTTTTTTTCCTCAAAAGTGAGATGGGTGATAAAAAAATCCAATCCTTTTTCCTTTGCCTCATTAAAACTGTTCCAATAGTCACAGTCAAAATATGGAAAAGTGATCTCCGACTGAATCTCATGCCGGTCAGCCAGCCAGATATGCATATCGTCATTGGCTTTGTAATCCAATATGAAGCCGGTATGCTCTATATGGATATTTAAACCGACGAATTGCTCATACACGACCTGTATGACCTCTTTGAGCTCTTCACTTTTTTGCATGGCCATTGTCCTTGCGCGAACTCTTTCCAAAGCCAATTCTATTTCGGCCTCTCTTGCCTGTGCTTCTGCTTTCTGAAGGTCAAGAAACCTTCTGTATGTTTGATCAAAAACCTTTGCAAAACGCTTGAATATCTCTTCTTCAGGGCATGGAACCCTGGTGATCATCACGAGATAGCCATAAGAAAAATAGGCACAGTGCAATTTTTGCCATGTGGGCTTTTCAAGGCCATCAGCCTCCATTTCATCAAAAATTTTCTTGGCCACCGGAAAGGTCATCAGCCAATCATAATGCTCCTGAAGCGCCTCACCTTCCAACTGTTCGGTATGATAGGATTTGCCCTTTTTCCAGCCATTGTAAATATTGTGATGGGTGTCATCTCCTACATTCGGCAAATAAAATGCCGGTATGAAACCTTGTTCAGTACTCAACCACCATTCATCTTCCTTGCGATCCTTTTCGCAAAGCACGAAACCGCAGGTCCACAAATTATCCACCAGTTCGTTCAATTCCTTGAATAAAACCGTGGCTACATCACCAAGCTCCTGACTTTGCTGCATTCCCACGGTTCTTGACCTGACCCGCTCGAGTGCCCCTTCTATCTTTGCTTCTCTTGCCTGCGCCTCGGCTTTTTTTAGGTCGAGAAAACGGGTATAGGTCTGCTCGAACACTTTTGCGAAACGTACAAAAACATTATGCATTTCGGGGAACGGCTCATAAGTAATGAATATCAGGTTCCCATAGGCGAAATTAGCGATGTGGTCAATTTGATACTCAGGAAATTCGAGGCCCATGTCCAACATACCCTGGAGCATGTCTCCAATGCCGGGAAGGGAATGCATGTACCTGTAATGATCAGCACCCAATTCTCCCTTTTTCTCATAAACCAAAAGTTCGTCTCCCCTTCTTCTCGACTCATCGAATTGAGCAAAAATGGGATGATCAAACAATGGAACCTGGCATGAAGGAAGAATTTCTCCTTCAGGCCCACCGGGATAAAAAGTAAATTCCTTATCTCCAATTTTCCAGATATTAAAACCACAGGTCCATTGCGGTATTCCCAATTCTTTGACCTGCTGGAACAAAACAGTGGCCACCTCAGCCAGTTCCTCACTTTGCTGCATGGCCATGGTTCTGGCCCGGACCCGTTCAAGAGCAGCCTCTATTTGTGCCTCTCTGGCTTGTGCTTCTGCTTTTTTTAAATCATTGAACCGGATATACGCCTGTTCAAAGACTTTCGCAAAACGCATAAGCGTGTTGTTGTCTTTATCCGAATAAGGAATTGCATCTAAATTGTATATCCAAAGAGAGATGTTTTTTAAAAAAGCCTGAGAAATGGCTAATCCCGGTTTACTCAGGAGTTCATCTTTTTCTGCCTGAGGAAAATCACCCATAAATTTGAACATATATTCAAAAATGCTGTTTTTATCTTCAAAAGAAAGGGTATTTGCCAGAAAGTCCAGGCCTTTTTCTTTTGCATTTTTGTAATAGTTAAATTGTGGATGATCGATATAAGGAAAATACATCAGTGAAGGCAGGGATCCGCTTTTATTTGCAATCCAGGTGTTCCAGTCATTATTTTGATGATAATCCAAAGTAAAGCCAGCTGCATCAATCTCAAAGTTCAGATCGATTAACTGGTCGTGGATCACTTGTATGACTTCTCTTAATTCCTCACTTTTTCGCATCCCAATAGAACGGCTTCTTACCTTTTCCAGGGCCAATTCTATTTCAACTTCTCTCGCCTGGTTCTCTGCTTTTTGGAGGTCCAGGAACCGTCTGTGCGCAAGATCAAAGGCTCCTGCAAAGCGGACAAGAATATCGAGATCTTCTTTTGGCGGGTTCTTAACGACACCGGGTAAACTATAGCCGATCTCCCCATGCGAGGTTCTTGCCATAACAAAGGTGATCCCTTTTATATGCCTTATATCATCAAGCGTGGGGGCATTCGGGTCTACCTGCTGGAAATCACCCTGTCTTATCATCTTATCGACATAATCGACGGCAATTTCCGTTTCCAGTGCCAGGACCATTACAGGCTCTTCATTCTCCTCCCATTCGGTCATTCCCTCATAATGACTGTGAAAGTCTCGGGGGAGTTCCATGACCATTCCTATGCGGGACCCGTCTCCGGAGGTCATTGCTTTTTGAAACCTGTCTGGCAGCCATCTCATATGCCAGAAATAATGTGCCTCATGACCAAGGTTCACAAACTCGGTTCGCATGGTCACAACAATGTCCAACAGATCAGAAGATTGCTTCATGGCAGTTGTCTTTGCCCTTATACGTTCAAGGGACGCTTCTATTTCGAGATCACGGTTCTTTAATTCCAGCTCCGCGGTCCTTCTTTTTATAGCACTCTTGAGTTCCAGATTTTCTGCCGAGATCTTTTCAGTTCCGATTGTTTCTCCTTCCTGAGCTTTCAGGTCAGGGGTTGAAAAATGCTGGTAAAAAAACCGCCATCCGTTTTTGGTGTTCCGCATCATGGAGGTAAATCTGAACCGGGCATAATAAACCCATTCCGAATCGCTTTTGACATAGGCATCAGCGAGGTCA
>CBDUAP010000029.1:0-21343 GCA_965365165.1 uncultured Flavobacteriaceae bacterium | reverse complement strand
TATGATAGCAGAAGCTGTTGTAGCCATGGAATTCAGGGCTTCCAGTGAAGATGTAGCAAGAATGAGTCATGCGCATCCCACTTATACAGAGGCGATTAAAGAGGCTTGTCTGGCAGTTGACGGAAGGGCATTGCATACCTGATGAAATATCAAACCTGCTCGCATCGATCTGTAAATTTTTGATTTTTAATTCAAAATAAAGGCATTGGAAAAACATGCAGTTCCTTCATTCATAAAAAATATACGTCACCAGGCAAAATCAGGATCTATTAATTTTTAAAATGAAGTGGCCAGGATTATTAAAACCATATCAAATTCGATTGCTGACGACTTACTGCAAAAAGCATTAAAGTGGTCACAGCAATTTGAGGAGGTCATCTTTTTAGAATCCAATAAAGACCTGCAATCTTTAAAACAAACCTATGGTGAATTTGACGCCATTCTTGCAGTAGGAGCAGAAAAATCTCTTATTACTGATCATAAAAATGCTTTTCGAAAATTGAAACAGTTCAAAGATGAAGAACAAGACTTTCTCTTTGGCTATTTCAGTTATGACTTGAAAAACGATATTGAAGAATTGGAGTCAAGCAATCCAGATCACCTGCATTTTCCTGAATTGTATTTCTTTCAACCCAAAAAAATCCTCTTGTGGAAAAACAATAAGATGGAACTGCAATATCTTAATTCCTATGCCAATGAAATGGATCAAGACCTTAAAGCCATTAAGACCACTTTCATTGCTCTGGATAGAAGTTCAGTCGAAAACGAGGTTCATTCCAGGCTCTCCAAAAAAGCTTATTTTGATAAGGTTGAAAATATATTGGAGCACATTCACAGAGGCGATATTTACGAGGTCAATTTTTGCCAGGAATTTTATATAGAGAATTGTGAGTTGAATACACTAGCCGTTTATCATAAATTAAACGAGATCTCGCAGGCTCCCTTTGCTAGCTATGTCAAACTAAAAGACAAGTACCTGCTTTGCGCCTCCCCCGAAAGGTTCGTCAAAAAAGAAGCCGACAAGATCATTGTTCAACCCATCAAGGGAACTGCCAGAAGATTATCGGACCCTGCTGAAGACCAGAAGCTTGCCGATTCTTTGGCCGCTGATCCAAAAGAAAGAGCCGAAAATATCATGATTGTTGATTTGTTGAGAAATGATCTCTCAAAAAATGCACTCAAGGGAAGTGTAAACGTCGAAGAGTTGTGCCGTGTTTATTCCTTTAAACAGGTTCACCAGCTTATTTCAACTGTTGTTTGCAAGGCAGCAAAGGAGGTACATCCTGTCGATATCATCAAAAATTTATTTCCGATGGGCAGCATGACCGGTGCCCCAAAAATTTCAGCGATGAAAATCATTGAGGAAGAGGAAGTTACCAAGCGAGGACTTTACTCAGGAGCCGTTGGATATTTTACACCGGACAATAATTTTGACTTTAACGTGGTCATCCGGAGTATTTTGTACAATGCCGGTGAAAAGTATGTTTCATTTTCTGTAGGAAGCGCCATCACCTCGCAATCGAGCATTGCCAATGAATATGAAGAATGCCTTCTCAAGGCCCGTGCCTTATACGAAGCACTTAAAAATTGATCGAATCCTCGGCAATTATTCTGTCATAGGATTTTCTAATTTGAATTCGCTTTTTCCATTTTTTCCCTGATCCCCTCAAGGTCTAAATTACCAATACTGCCGAGATGGGAGTGATCCACCTTTTTATCAGGCTCAAATGTTCCCTCAACAACTTTCTCCCCAACAATTTTATAAGCATCCCTGAAAGGCACACCATTTTGAACCAATTGATTGACCTCCTCAACGGTAAACAAGTAATCATAAATCTTATTATCAAGAATTTGCGTATTCACTTGGATATTTCTCAAGGAGAAAGTAAACATTTCCAAACAGGCCTTTAAACTCTGAATAGCTGGTATCAGGCCTTCTTTCAACAATTGCAGATCTCTGTGATACCCACTTGGCAGGTTGCCGGTGATCATGCTCAGTTCATAAGGTAAGGCTTGTATTTTATTGCATTTTCCTCTGATCAACTCAAATACGTCAGGATTCTTTTTATGCGGCATAATGCTTGATCCCGTTGTCAGTTCATCAGGAAAGGAAACAAAACCGAAATTCTGGCTCATATATAAACAAATATCCATGGCAAACTTTGAAAGTGTCCCCGCCACTGAACTCATGGCAAAAGAAACTGTTCGTTCCGTTTTACCCCTGCTCATCTGGGCTGCCACAGAGTTAACTTTTAAGGCGCCAAACCCCATGGCACGGGTCGTGAATTCTCTGTCAATGGGAAAAGAACTTCCATATCCTGCAGCAGAACCCAGGGGGTTTTGATCTGCTACTTTAAAGGCAGCGTTTAGCAGGTATACATCATCTATAAGACTCTCTGCATATGCCGAAAACCACATTCCAAATGATGAAGGCATTGCCACCTGCAGGTGCGTATAGCCCGGTAGCAAATGCTCTTTATGTTTCTCCGAAAGCTTCATCAACAGTTCAAACATTTCCAGGATCATTGTTTTCATCTCTGTTAACTCATGCTTCAAATACAAATGCATGTCAACCAGGACCTGATCGTTCCTGGACCTTGCGGTATGTATTTTTTTTCCCGTATCACCCAACTTTTCAGTCAGTAAAAATTCCACTTTGGAATGAACGTCCTCAAAGGCCTCTTCAATTGTAAACTCCCCTCTGTCAATCTGTTCCTTTATACTTAATAGTTCCTTTTCGACACGATCTATTTCCACGCCTGATAACAAACCAATTTTATGCAGCATTTTCGCATGTGCCAGAGAACCTATTATGTCGTACCTGGCAAGAACCAGATCCAGTTCTCTGTCGTTCCCTACAGTGAACAGATCTATTTTTTTATCTGTGCTAAAGCCTTTGTCCCAAAGTTTCATATGTTTCGTGTAATGATTATTGATTATTAATTTTCCTATAAAATATTTTCAAGAAGCCTTATATAGAGCGCTATTCCCTCATCTATTTCCTGCTCATAAATATACTCATCCGCAGTATGCGACCTCAAGGAATCTCCCGGCCCCAATTTTAATGACGGGCAGGTCAGGTTAGACTGATCTGATAAGGTAGGTGAACCGTAAATCTCTCTTCCCATTTTTATTCCCGCCTTTACAATTTCATGATCCTGAGGAATTGAAGATGAATTCAATCTCAAAGATCTTTCCTTCACATCAACGGCTAGGTTTTTTTTAACAATATCCAGTACTTCCTTGTTTGAATAATGGTCGTTTACCCTGATATCCACCACAAAATGACAAACAGAAGGCACCACATTGTGCTGTCTTCCTGCATTCACCTGGGTGACCGTCATTTTCGTATCCTTCAACGTATCACTTATTTTTTGAAACTTGTAGGTCTCAAACCATTTAATGGCCTCCATGGCTTTGTATATGGCATTGTCTCCCTTTGAATGTGCAGCATGACCTGCTTCTCCGTATGCATAACAATCGAGCACCAGCAATCCTTTTTCCGCTATGGCCAGGTGCATTTTAGTAGGCTCACCGACTATGGCAAAATCAATATCAGGCATGATCGGAATCATATGCCGGATCCCTTTGTCTCCGGAGTTCTCTTCTTCGGCTGAGGCGAGCATGATCAAATTGTATTTCAGATCCCTCCGTTCATATAAATGAACGAAGGCAGCCATCAAAGATACCAAACATCCACCGGCATCATTGGAGCCCAGCCCAAAAATTTTTCCATCAGACAATTCAGCCTTAAAAGGATCTCTTTTATATCCCTTATTCGGCAAAACTGTATCGTGGTGAGAATTCAAAAGAATCGTGGGCTTTGACGCATCAAAATATTTATTTAGGGCCCATATATTGTAATGCGCCTTATTATATTCGATATGCAGATCTCTGAAAAATTTCTCTATCAAAATTGCTGTATCTCTTTCTTCACCTGAAAAAGAAGGCGTGCTGATAAGGTCCATCAACAGTTGTTTTGCTTTTGTGATCAAAATATTTTTCATAATGTTAATCGCGTATGTATTAGACTCCTGTCACCTATTATCTCCGGTAATCCGATCGCCACTTTTTGAACCCCGCTTTGAAGGGCCTCAAAACAATTGTCAAGTTTGGGCAGCATACCTTCAACGATGACCTGATCAGCCTTCAATTCTACATAATCAGGCTTATTGATGATCTCGATGACTGAGTTTTGATCTTCAATGTTTTTCAAAACGCCCTTTTTCTCAAAACAATAGATCAATTCCACCTCGAAATCAGCTGCAAGACCCTTGGCCAGTTCACTTGCAATGGTGTCTGCATTGGTATTGAGAAGCTGACCTTTTTTATCATGGGTTATTGCCGAAAATACGGGCACAATGCCATGATTGAGAAAAAGACTGAGAGTCCTGTTCGATACTTTATCTACATCTCCTGCAAACCCATAATCAATATCCTTCACCTTTCTTTTATGCGCCCTGATCAGATCAGCATCTGCACCTGAAAGCCCTATGGCATTACAGCCTGTTGCCTGTAGTTTGGCCACAATATTTTTATTAAGTAATCCGGCATAGACCATGGTTACAATTTCAAGCCCTTTTGCGTCTGTAATGCGCCTTCCCCCTATCATTTTTGTTTTCAAACCCAGGTTCGAGGCCATTTCTGTTGCCCTTTTTCCACCACCATGAACGAGAATCTTCAAGCCTTCTATTTTTGAAAAATCTTTCAAAAACATTTCCAGCTTATAGGGATCGTTGATCACATTTCCTCCAATTTTTACAACAATTAAATTTCTTTTCATCACATCCTTATTTATCCAGTTCCTGAAGGTATTCCAGCTGCTTCTTCAATACGATCTGGGCTGCATAGGTTCTGTTGTTGGCCTGTTCAACCACAAGTGATGACGGACCATCTAAAACCTCATCCCGAACAACAACATTTCTCCTGACCGGAAGACAATGCATGAATTTCGCATCATTGGTCAAATCCATTTTTTCCTGGGTGATCATCCATGAAGGATCCTGGCTGATGACCTTTCCATAGGTTTCAAAAGAACTCCAGTTTTTGGTATAGATAAAATCTGCTCCCAGAAAAGCCTTGTCCTGGTCATATTCAATACGACTGTTTTGTGTAATATCCTTATCGAGTTCATAGCCTTTTGGATGCGTAATGACAAACTCTGCATTTTGCTTCTGCATCATTCTGACGAACGAATTTGCCACGGCATGAGGCAGTGCTTTCGGATGCGGGGCCCATGAGAGCACAACCTTAGGCTTATAATGCTTCTTTGTATGCTCCGCTAAGGTAATCGCGTCAGCCAGGGCCTGCAACGGATGCCCTACAGAACTCTCCAGGTTCACAATGGGTACCGTAGCGTAACGCTTGAATCCATTCAAAACCTTTTCGCTTTGGTCATCTGCCCTGTCTTTGAGACCCGCGAAGGCCCTGATACCTATGAGGTCGCAAAACCTGGATATCACCTTTGCTGCCTCCTTCACGTGTTCAGATTTACCCTGGTCCATTATCGTGCCATCTTCAAATTCAAGGGCCTAGCCTTCTTTGTCAAAATTCATGACTATGGTATTCATCCCCAGGTTTTGAGCCGCTTTTTGAGTGCTGAGCCTGGTGCGCAAACTTGGGTTGAAAAACAATAGGCATATGGTTCTGTTTTTACCCAGATGCTGAAAGTTCAAAGGTGCTCCTTTTATTTCCCTGGCCTCCTTTATCCAATGGGAAAGAGAGGCGATATCGTCCATAGAGAGATAATTCATAAACTTCGATTTAAGATTTTTGTAAAAGAACTCTCACCCTGCATGGCATTCAGAATAAAATTGTCACTGATTCCGTTAACGATCCAGGTTTCGATATTTTTCTCCTGCAATATTTCAGCTGCCTCAATTTTGGAAAGCATCCCTCCTGTTCCCTGAGACGATTTACCCTCGGCTATTTCATGCTTTAGCCCATCAATTCTATCAACCACTGCTATGGTTGATTTATTCTGCTGATCCATGCTGCTTTTTGTATAAATACCATCCGTATTTGTCGCGATGATCACCAGATCCACATCGAGCAGCACTGCCGTCAAGGCGGCCAGTATATCATTATCGCCAAATTGGATCTCATCGGTGGCAACGGTATCATTCTCATTAATGATCGGTATATAATTGTTCTCTAAAAGCACATTCATCGTATTTACAATGTTTTCTTTTGATTTATCCCTTTTGAAATCTGCATAAGACAACAAACATTGGGAGGTCAGCAATCCCAATTCTCTGAAATTTTCCTGAAATATTCTCATCAGATGTGGTTGTCCGATAGCGGCAAGTGCTTGTTTTACATTGATCTCCTTCCCTTTGGATTCGAGTTGCACGAATTGTTTGGCCACTGCAATGGCACCGGAACTGACAATGATGAATTCATAATGATCCTTCAACCTTGCGATCTGTCTGCCAATATCCTCTATTTTACCCCTGGAAATCTGATCCGTTTCCCTGGTCAAGGTATTGGTGCCAATTTTTAAAAGTACCCTTTTTTTATCTGATTTGCCCGTTTCCATATACATACCATTTGTTTGTTACCAGATGTTGCAGGCCAATCGGGCCTCTCTGGTGCAATTTATCCGTACTGATTGCCAATTCACCCCCCAATCCAAATTGAAAACCATCCGTGAATCTTGTAGAGGCATTATGATATACGGCTGCCGCATCCACACCGCTTAAAAATATTTCGGCCTCACGATTATCTTCCGTCATGATTGCAGCCGAATGCCCTCCTCCACAGGTATTTATCTTTTGCATGGCTTCCTCTGTTGATGAAACCATCCCTATCAGGATCTTATAATCCAGAAATTCCTCATGCCACATTTCATCATTTGGAATGACCTCGGTTTGAGCCATTCCGGCGAGTTCATGGGCCACATAAACGGCTACGTTGCTTCTTGTCAATTTTTCAATTAAAGAAGCCATAAACACATCTGAATCAGGTAGATTTTTATGAATTAATACTTTATCCAACGCGTTACAGGCAGAAATTTTGGTGGTTTTGGCGTTGATAATAACATCCACAGCCTTTTCAACAGCTGCCTTGCTCGAGACATAAAGAAAATTATTGCCGCGACCACTGACCACAACAGGACAGGTAGCGTACTTTTTAACAAACTGGATCAGTTTTTCACCACCCCTTGGAATAATCAGGTCAATTTTTTGATTGGGTTTCATTAAAAAAGCCTGAGTCTCCGTTCTGTTGTAATTCAAATAAGTGATCCACTGCCTGCTTACTCCGCAATCCTCAAGGGCCCTTTGCCAAAGATCCACAATTGCCTGGTTGGATTCCAAGGATTCTTTTCCGCCTTTTAACAGGATCCTGTTGCCCGACTTAAATGCAATCCCCCCTGCTTCAACAGTAACGTCGGGTCTGGATTCATAAATGATCATTACGGTTCCGAAAGAAGCCGTTTTATTATAGATTTCCAATCCGTTATCATGTGTAAAGTGGAACCTTTCTATCCCAATAGGATCTTGCTGCTCTGCCAGTTGCTCCAGAGAAAGCACCATGCTACCGATTTTCTCCTTGTCCACCTTCAGCCTGTCGTACATGGCCAGATCATGCTGATCATAGCCCTCCAGATCTTTTTGATTGGCGCTGAGAATTTCATCCTGATGCAATGACACCAATGCTGCCATTTTCCGCAAAACCCTGTTTCTTATGTCTATAGATAGCGTATGCTTCATCTTGTTCATGCCTTGTTTCTTATTCGTTTTCCAATGTTTTCAAGACCCGCTTCAGTGCCTCGATAAAAAAATCGATCTGCTCAGTTGATATACAAAGCGGAGGCAGGATTCTAAGCAAATAAGGATCGGAAGATCCGCCTGTAAACACTTTTTCATCATAGATCAGTCTTTTTCTCAATTCGGATACTTTAAAATTGAAGGAAGCGCCTAACATGAGCCCTTTTCCTTTTATATTTTTCACCTGTTCAACCTCACGGATCCTGTCCAAAAAATGTTTGTTCATCATTTTTACGTTTTCCATTAACCCTTCCCTGTCCATCACTTCAAGAACTGAATTGACCGCGGCGCAGGCCAAATGATTTCCTCCAAAAGTGGTCCCCAGCATCCCGTAAGAAGCTTCAATCTTATCTGAGATCAATATGCCCCCGACCGGAAAGCCATTACCCATCCCCTTGGCCATGGAGATGATATCGGGTTGGATACCATGATATTGAAACGAAAAGAATTTTCCGCTCCTGCCAAATCCCGATTGTATTTCATCCAGGATCAATAAGGCTCCATATTTTTTGCACAAGGCCTCCAGTGATATGAAAAATTCAGTTGAACCCTGTTCCAGGCCTCCTACTCCCTGTACACCTTCAATAATGACTGCAGCGGCATCGCCCTTTTTTAATTCTTCTTCTAAGGAAGCAACATCATTTAAAGGAAGGAATACTGCTTCATGCTGGCTGTTCAAGGGAGCCTGGATCTTCTCATTATCAGTGACAGCTACCGCTGCCGAAGTCCTGCCGTGAAAACTTTTTTCAAAGGCGATAATTTTCTTTTTACCTGTTTGAAAGGATGCCATTTTCAAGGCATTTTCATTGGCTTCAGCCCCTGAATTACAAAGAAATAAATTATAATTCTGACACTGGGAAAGTTTTCCCAGCTTCTCGGCCAGGGCCTCCTGCAAAGGATTCCTGATCGAATTGGAATAAAAGCCAATTTTACCAATCTGATCGCTGATGGCCCTTACATATGACTTGTGACTGTGACCTATAGAAATTACCCCATGACCTCCGTAAAGATCAAGGAAGGTGTTCCCTTTATCATCAATCACTTCACAGCCTTGGGCACTCACCGGTGATACGTCATAAAGTGGATAAACATCAAATAATTCCATTGTAAAAATTTAAATCTGATTAATTTTTTCATAAGAGGTCACTAGCCCCTTTATAATAGATGAACTGAGACCCTGATGCTCCATTTCGTTCAATCCTTCAATGGTACAACCACTTGGTGTGGTAACCTTGTCAATCTCCTGTTCGGGATGACTTTGGGAATCGATCAATAGGCTCGCCGCACCCAGACAGGTCTGCATTGACAGTTTTTGGGCCTCCTCACTATGGAATCCCAACTGAACTGCTCCTTGCGTCGTGGCCCTGATCAATCGCATCCAAAAAGCAATGCCACTCGCGCAGATTACAGTAGCGGCCTGCATTAATTTTTCTTCAATGCACAAGGTCTCTCCCAAAGCATTAAAAATACTTTTTGCCTGATGAAAATTATCCTTGCCCCTTTCATTGGCACTTAGACAGGTCATTGACTGTCCTACCGAGATTGCTGTATTCGGCATGCACCTGATCACCGGAACTCCATCTTTGATATGGCTCTCTATCTCCTCGATTTTTCTTCCGGTCGCGACAGATATGATGGTGTGCTTATTAGGATCGATCAAATCACTTATTTCTTTCAATACTTCGATTAACTGCCCCGGCTGGACAGCGAGAATGATCACGTTGGAATATTTAACCGCCCTCCTGTTGTCATTTGTGGTTTTGACAAGAGATACCTTTTCCAGGTGAGAAAGAGAGGCCGTATTCCTTTTGGTAAGGTAAAGGGACTTACAACCGATCTCCTTTTTCTGGCTTAATATTCCGACGGCAATAGAGTAGCCTAAGTTCCCTACCCCGATGATGGCTATTTTCATATGATTTATTTTAAAAATAAGTTGCTTTTAATTGCAGGCCCTCGCTTTCATTTAGCCCAAACATAATATTCATGTTCTGTATGGCTTGGCCTGAGGCTCCCTTTAATAAGTTATCAATTATGCTGGATACCAATAGTTTGTTTTTAAATTTCTTGATATGAATCAAACATTTGTTGGTGTTCACTACTTGTTTTAAGAAAATATCCTGCCCCGACAAGTGTGTAAATTCGGCATCTTTATAAAAATCTGAGAACAAGGCCCGGGCTTGTTCCATAGAACCGTCAAACTTTGTATAAGCCGTGGCAAAAATACCACGACTGAAATTTCCCCTGTTGGGTATAAAAATGACCTCCTTTTCAAAATCGGGCTGCTGCATTTTTAAGTTTTGATAGATCTCTCCAAGATGTTGGTGATCAAAAGCCTTGTAATGTGAAAAGTTATTGTCTCTCCATGTAAAATGGGTGGTAGCCGACAGGGAAACGCCTGCGCCGGTGGCACCGGTTACGGCATTTACGTGAACATCATCCTGCAATAATTTATTTTTCGCCAGAGGCAACAGGGCCAGTTGGATCGCAGTTGCAAAACAGCCGGGATTGGCAACACAGCCTGCCTGTTCAATGGCTTCTTTGTTGATTTCCGGCAAGCCGTAAACAAATTTCTTGCCTTGAAAACTGCTGTCGGCCATCAACCTGAAGTCATTACTAAGATCAATGATCCTCGTTTTTTCAGAAAATGTGTTTTCATTCAAAAAAGCGGTCGAATTTCCATGGCCAAGACAAAGAAACAGTACATCGACATTCGGATTTATTGTATTAGTGAACTTCTTGTCCGTATCACCAAGCAGGTCTCTGTGAACCTGCTGGATATCGTTCCCTGCATTGGAAGTACTGTATACAAAATCCAGAGTCGTTTCAGGGTGATGCAACAGCAACCTGATTAATTCTCCTGCGGTATATCCCGCGCCTCCAATTATTCCTGCACTGATCATTTTTCCGAATTTACGTGGTTATATATTTTTCCCTGATTGGCCGTTATTTTGATAAATCCTTTGGCGTCTTCTGCAGTCCAGCCCTCGTTTGTTTCTCCATAACTGGCAAATGAGGCGCTCATCAGATCATGTGCTGAAGAGATCCCGTTCAAACTGAACCTATAGGGATGCAACGTTACAAATACATCTCCGCTTACATTTTTTTGAGTATCTGTTAAAAAGGCCTCAATGTTTCTCATGACCGCGTCAAGATATTGTCCTTCATGCAACAACATTCCGTACCAATTGCCCAGCTGTTCTTTATGATGCTGTTGCCATTTGGTAAGGGTGTGCTTTTCGAGCAAATGATGCGACTTGATGATGATCAGCGGAGCCGCCGCCTCAAAACCTACCCTTCCTTTAATTCCTATGATCGTATCCCCGACATGGATATCTCGTCCTATGGCATAAGCTGAAGCAATCTTACTGAGTGATTCTATATTGTTTACAAAAGAATCTTTTTTGTCATCAATAGCTATGAGCTCCCCCTGCTGAAAGGTCAGTTTTAAGTTCTGTGGCGCTTCTCTGCTCAACGAACTTGGGTAAGCATCATCGGGAAGCCCTTCATGAGAAGTCAGGGTTTCCTGACCGCCGACACTTGTCCCCCACAAGCCTTTATTGATTGAGTACTTGGCCTTTTCCCATGGAAGGTCAACGCCGTGCTCTTTGAGAAAATTGATTTCCTCCTGTCTTGATAATTTTAAGTCCCTGATTGGAGTGATAATTTGAATTTCGGGTGCCAGGGTTTGAAAAATCATGTCAAATCGCACCTGGTCATTACCCGCTCCTGTACTTCCGTGCGCAATGTAATTGGCCCCGACCTGTTTTGCATAATTCACAATTTCAATGGCCTGAACAATTCGTTCAGCGCTCACTGACAAAGGATACGTATTGTTTTTCAAAACATTTCCGAATATGAGGTATTTGACCACCTTGTCGTAAAAGGTCTGCACCGCATCAATTGACCTGTAACTACTGGCTCCTAACTGAATGGCCTTCTCTCCTATTGCATCTATCTCGTCTTGTTCAAAGCCTCCGGTATTCACACTTACTGCATGTACCTCAAAATCTTCAACCTGTGAAAGGTACTTGGCACAATAAGATGTGTCCAGTCCGCCGCTGTATGCTAAAACTAATTTTTTCATTTGATTTTATTTAATGATATCCAGCCCATTTTTATTTGGTTGCAGGGCCTTGATTTTTGTCCTGATTATTATTTTTATGCTTTTGATCTGTCTTTTTCAAAAATAAACTTTGTTTGATCCTTTTTAACCTGCTCAGAATCCTGGAATCGTACTCGTGCTTTTTGCTGCCGTTTTTTTTGCCGTCATAAAGCATCCCGGTACACATGCACATCTTTTGGTTTGTTCGCTGCAAAACATCATAATTCCTGCAGGTTTGACATCCTTTCCAGAATTCAGGATCATCAGTCAATTCAGAAAATGTGACCGGTCTGTACCCCAGTTCATAATTGATCTTCATAACAGCTAAACCTGTTGTGATTCCAAAGATCTTGGCGCCTGGAAACTTTTTCTGAGAATAATGAAACACTTTTGTTTTGATCTTTTTGGCGAGTCCCTGGTTTCTGAATTCATGATGAACGATCAACCCGGAATGAACCACAAAATTCTTCTCCCCAAAAGTTTCTATATAACAAAATCCCGCGAAAGTATCGCCTTCTAAAGCAATAACGGCATTACCATTTTTGATTTTGGCCTCGATGTACTCCGGAGTCCTTTTGGCGATACCCGTGCCCCTCTCCTGAGCGGACCTGTCTATGGCCAGACTAATGTCATTTGCGTATTTTAAATGCCTGTCTGTGGCAATTACAATTTCCATTGTATTGAATTAAAGTCGTTGATATAAAGTAAATTGAAATGCAGAGATGGACTCACCTATCTCCATAAGCTGAATTCACCCTTACGGGCGACGGAAATCAATCAAGCGAAGCACAGCATTTATTAGAAGAATTTCAAATTGAAATTTTAAATTGTAAAAGTTGTTCTGAAAATGCATTTTAAAAATATTGAATTGTGAAAAAAGAAAATCTGATCTTAAGATAATTAACTACGCGGGCAGCGCTCGGGGCTGCGGCGATCAGGTCTTCTGTCAATATGTAGTTTAATTGAATTCACGCAGCAATATTACAATTTTAAATTAAACCGAAAAAGAAAAATTTAATTTTTTACAATCATTTCATTCAAATACTGTCAAATAATTACTATTCAAGCTGTTTTCTGAAATTATCTTTTACAAAACTTACAATTTTTTTCACTTCCGCGATGTCCATTTCAAGTATGCCCCCTATCTCATGAAAACTTAATTTCCCCAAAATGTACAAATCAACAATATTGGAAGTATTTAGCGGTAATTTATAATACAACTTTCTCAAGGCGCCTCTTTCGTTCCAATTTTGAACCTTTCTTATTTCGCCATTACCAAGGAGGGTTCTTACACCCTCTTCTGCTTCATCATAAGGTAATTCATGCCTGTTATTATCATTCTGATGGTATGAAATATCATCCAGCTCCTCATTCATCACCAGATCATTATCCGCATCCATGGTGAAATTTTCTTCCAGTTGCTTCAGCTCATCCTCGAGTATGATTTTCGTACTGATCGAATCCTTGTGCCATTCTTCACTTGACAATAAATGGTTAAGCCTATTGTTGGCTTCTTTAAACATGGCTATTCTTAAATCGTCCTTGTCGAGTTCTTTTTGCAGTCCCTTCTCATAAATCTCGAGAACAACCTCATCTATGATGCCGTTCGATTTATACATGTTTCTGGGAAGTATGCCCAGGGTTTCCCCGACCCTTATTCGCTGCTTTACATAAGGATGCAATAAATGAACAATGGCCAAGGTTTTTTTATCCGGGTTTTGTCTCGCGTCGTTATTGTTTGAATTATTCATAATAAAAACATTTACAGTACCTCCATAAAGTTACGAAATAAGACGGACTCTTATCTTGAATTTGTCCATAAATATTGGTGATTTAACTTAAAAATTATCACAGTTAATGTCCTAATTGAAATACATAAAACAGATCAAAAAATCAGATGAAATAATTTAATTCATTGATATTTAAATTATTGCGCTTCAAGTTTTAATCAGTTTTCAACAATTTTGCAATTTCGTGAAAGGGCTTATTTATTTTTGAGTATAATCGAATAGGAATGACCCAAAAAGAAATTGAATTTCAGATTGCAGACGTGAAGCTCAAGGGACAGTATTATGAGCCTAAAGAAACAAAAGCAGTCGTCATACTGGTTCATGGCCTTGGGGAGTATTCAAGACGCTATGAAAGAAATGTTGTTCCCTTTCTTGTAAAAAATTCGATTACTGTACTTTCATATGACCTTTTTGGACATGGATTCTCACAAGGCAAACGAGGGCATCACCCTGGTTACAATTATATAATGGACTCAGTGGATCAAATGATTTCCAAAGCCAGGTCACTGTTCAAAGGCAAGCCTCTTTTTCTATACGGACACAGTATGGGGGGCAACGTAGTGATCAATTACTGCCTCAGGCGGTCAAACCTTCCGACTGGGCTTATCGCAACCAGCCCTTTTTTAGGACTGGCATTTAAGCCTCCAAAGTGGAAAGTGTTTATCGGAAAAATCTTTGACAAACTGCTGCCGTCGCTCACCATGCCTAATGAACTTGATCTTAATGCCCTTTCAAGGGATTCTCTTGAAGTTAACGCGTACAAAAATGATCACCTGATCCATGATCGGGTAAGTACAGGCTATTCTCTCCGGTTCATGGAAACAGGGGAATGGGCCGTTCAAAATGCACATCAACTAGAGATACCGCTTCTTTTATTGCACGGAACTGCTGACAGAATTACTTCGCATAAATCATCTGTGGAGTTTGCCAGAAGGTCCGAAAATAAATCTGAACTTGTGCTGGTTGAGGGTGCTTACCATGAGCTTCACCATGATCTTGATAAAGAAAAAGTACTCGAGATTATTGGGAGTTGGATCGATGACAAAATTCAAACCATCAAATAAATAAATGCTATGAAAAATTACCTTTACCTGTATGTACTTTCACTGTCTTTTGTGCTTTCAGCACAAAACAGTGTCCCCGACATCTCAACGAACAAAGTGTCTTACCCCTATGATGCATTTGAAATTTCTGAACTGTATCCCTTAAAAAACCTGGTCATATTAGATCGGGAAAGAAAGCCTTCCAATGAAAATCTCTGGATGCTGGAAACAGACCAGGGCCAGCCTTCAGGGCCTGATCAATTTTCTTCTTTGGTGCTTATGAAACAACTGGAAGAACTAAATCATTCAACGCCTTTTCATATTAGCCACAATGCTACCCTGGAAAGGTTTATCAGGGTGTACCTGAAGGACCGAAGAGAAAACCTCATACATTTGATGGGCAAGGCAGCCTTTTATTTTCCGGTATTTGAAGAGTATCTCGACAAGTTCGATCTTCCTTTGGAAATCAAGTACCTTGCCGTGGTTGAATCAGCTTTGAACCCTTCAGCAATATCGCCTTCCGGCGCCAAAGGACTTTGGCAATTCATGTATGGTACAGGATTGGAGAACAACCTCTACATAGATTCATACGTAGATGAAAGATATGATTATATCAAATCAACCCTGGCGGCCTGTAGCTACCTTCAAAAATTGTATGACACCTTCGATGACTGGGATCTTGCCCTTGCAGCTTATAATTCGGGTCCGGGAAATGTTCAGAAAGCCATCAAACGAGCAGGTGGAAAAAGAAATTACTGGGAGATTCGACCCTTTCTGCCTCGTGAAACCCAAAGCTATGTTCCTGCTTTTTATGCTACCCTTTATCTTTTTTCATACGCAGATTACCACGGATTAGAACCACAGAAATCAGGCTTGTTTTATTACCAAACCGATACGGTACATGTTAGTCAGACTTTGTCTTTCGAAACCATTCAAAAATATTTGAATATTGACAGGGATCTTCTTCATGTGATGAACCCACAATACAAAAAAGGAATGATCCCCCGGATTAAAAACAGGCCCATGATCCTGACCCTGCCCATAAACCTTATACCCGGATTTATTGATCAAGAAGATGAACTTTATATCAAATCAAATACGATTCAAGCCAATTCAACCTCAAACGTAATTCCCGTCCGATTGAACAACAGCTATTTGGTGGAAGAAGGAGATAATTTAGATCGCATTGCAAATAAACAAGGGATCTCGGTTACACAACTCAAAAAGTGGAATGGATTGCAGACCAATTATTTGATTGCAGGGCAAAGACTTGTCGTAACAGATCAAAACAAAATTTCATCAGAATTGATCACTGACAGCGGGGTACTGGAAACGGATGCAACAATGAATAAAAATAACAGTTCCTTTTTTTACAAGGTTGAACACGGTGATACCTTGTTCAAAATATCAAGAAAATTCAAAAATGTGACGATAGAGCAACTAAGATTCTGGAACAATTTGAAACAGGTGAATTTTCTAAAACCCGGTATGGTACTCAAGGTACATGAAGGTCATCTTGACGAAAAAGAGACTTCTGTCAAAAAATCTTAAGGTGATGTTACAAGATATTAGCCGGTGAAAAATAATGGATTAAATGAAATTTCTTTCTATTTTTACCGTTTTTAAGGCGAATGTGCTGTTACTAAACATGATTAAAATGAAATTGATGCAACAATATTGGACACTGATTGTTTTCCTGATTTGTGGCCTTGGGTTTTCCCAGGAAATGGATACCCAGGAAATTTTCAATGAAAAGGACACCCTTATACAGAAAGATGCAATTGCTATGAACAAGGTCATTGATACCATCAAAATCGACACGACCCTCATTGAAGGTCAGCAGATTGCGATCATTGATCATGCAGAAGCCAGTGAATTTGATAAAAAATGGCTGGACGCCTGGAGAAACAATGTAATTGACAGTACTCTGATGATAGATCCTCAGGATACTGTGGGCAAATTGGTTATTGAAAATTTTTCTACGGAACTGTTAAAAGAAAGAATTGCCGTTCTTGACAGCCAGACCCCGTTTAATTTTGAATACAATCCGTCACTGGAAAAAATCATCAAGCATTATTTAAAAAACAGACCAAAAACCCTGGCTAATTTAATGGGAAAAGCCAAATATTATTTCCCCATGTTTGAAGAACAATTGGCAAAGTATGACATTCCGATGGAACTAAAATACCTTGCGATTGTAGAGTCTGCCTTAATTCCTGATGCCAAATCGAGAGTGGGCGCCAAGGGACTATGGCAATTCATGTACGGTACAGGAACAGAATACGACCTGAAGGTAAGTTCTTATGTAGACGAAAGATCCGACCCCTTAAAATCAACTGAAGCCGCCTGTAAATACCTCACCAAGCTTTATGGCATATTCAACGACTGGGATCTCGCTCTTGCTGCCTACAATTCGGGTCCGGGGAATGTGAACAAAGCGATAAGAAGATCAGGAGGTCAGAAGAATTATTGGAACATAAGACATTATTTACCCCGTGAAACAGCCGGGTATTTACCAGCTTTTTATGCCACCTATTACATTTTTGAATATGCCGAAGAGCATCAGTTGTATGCCAAAAACGAAATGCTGCATACTTTTGAAACCGATACGATTGTGGTCAAAAGACAAATTACATTTGACCAGGTCAATAAAGTTTTAGGAACAGACTCAGAATTGCTCAGCTTTTTGAACCCGCAATACAAACTGAAAATTATCCCTGTTATTAAAGACCGTGATTATACGCTGAGAATTCCCAAATACCTGTCAGGAACTTTTGTGTCGAATGAGGCGCAGATTTATGCTTATGCAGAAGTCGAGGATGCGAAAAGAGAAAAACCCCTTCCCAAATATTTTGAAGCAAATGACAGGATCCGGTACAGGGTCAAAAGCGGTGACTACCTTGGTAAAATTGCCAACAGATACGGTGTTTCTGTAAGCAGTATCAAGCGTTGGAACGGATTGAAAAGCAATGACCTTCGTGTGGGTCAGCGGTTGACCATATATCCTAGACGCGCTGTGGCAAGTGCTCCTGCAACCAATCAGTCAAAGCCTGCGGTAAAAAAACCGCTCCCAAAAGGGGAATACAAGACCTATGTCGTAAAAAAAGGGGATTCCCTCTGGCTGATCTCTCAAAAATATCCGCAAGTTTCTGTTGCTCAATTGAAAGAATGGAACAATATTTGGAGTACAAAAAGTCTGAAGCCAGGAACCAAACTCAGAATATATTAATGGTATTTTGAATCGTTCACTTCATGACTAATACCAAAACAATGCTAAAAAAAATTTTATTCGTATTCGTTTCACTCTTACTCTTGAGTTCTTGTGAAAAAAGTGATCGTGTTACTCTGGTCGAATCAACAGGAAGGATCAATCATATCCTGATCGTCATTAAAAATTCTCACTGGGATGGTAAAATTGGTGACGAACTCAAAGATATCATTGGTGAACCTCTCATAGGCTTGCCCCAGGACGAGAATCAGCTGTCTGTGAACCAGGTCGATCCACTCACCTTCAATAGTTTATTCAAAAGGCACAGGAATATCTTATTTGTAGGGCTCGACACCTTAAGCAATTTTTACACGAACAATGACGTGTACGCCAGCCCTCAAACCACCTTAACCCTTTTGGGGAAAGACAAAGAAGAACTTATTGAAAACATCCGCTCACATAAGGAAGATATTATTAATACTTTCAAAACAAATGACCTCGCTTTATACCAACGAAAGATCACCAAGGACTTTCAGAACCCAAAAAATATAGAGACCCTGAAAAACTTTGGGATGACAATGAAAATTCCGTTTAGTTATAAAAAAGTTGAAGATACAGGTGATTTCTTATGGTACCGCCATGACTTTGAAAGAGGCCTGCTGAATATCATTGCCTATGAAATCCCTTATTTTGGAGATCCAATCTCAGAACAGGAATTGATATCTTACAGAGATTCAATCGGTAAAAACCATATTCCGGGTCAGTTCGACAACACCTATATGAAAACAGAACCAAAATTCATTCCTGTTACCAGGGAAGTTGAATTTGCGAATACAACGGCCATCGAATCGCGAGGCCTTTGGTTTGTAGAAGGAGATTATATGGGAGGTCCCTTTCTGAGCTATACCTTCAAAGACACTGATAACCGGCGCCTGATCGTTGTTGAAGGTTTCAGTTATTCTCCCGGTGCAAAGAAAAGGGATTTCGTTTTTGAATTGGAAGCCATTTTAAAAACCGTGAAACTGGATTAAATAGATTATAAATCTGGATTCCGGTTTACATGCTATGGTTATCTACAATCAAATTATCTGTTTTGTAAGTTTTTAACTCACCAGATACATCGCTGTAAATTAGAAAAGCCTTTAAATCATCATGTGCTTTCAAAAATTTTCGACTTTTTTCAAGGCCCATAGCCATAAAAGCCGTTGCATAGCCATCAGCATCTGCACAGTCAATATTTCCAATCACCGAGGCACTTAGCAAATTACTTTTGCTGGGGTATCCGGTTCTGGTATCTATGGTATGTGCATATTTTTCCCCACTGACAGAATCTATCTTGAATTTCCTGTAATTTCCTGATGTGGCAATAGAGGCTCCTTCCAGAGTGACAATGGCTTGAAAAGACCTGCTGCCATCAAAATTGGGGCTCTCAATTGCAATTCTCCATGGTTCTCCCCTGTTATTCACTCCCCTGGCCCTGATCTCGCCACCAATTTCAACCAGGTAATTCGTGACTCCCTTAGACTCAAGGTACCTGCCTATCAGATCAACTGTGAATCCTTTGGCATTGGCATTGAAATCAAGAAATGTTTCCTGGTGCTTTTTGATGATACGGTTCCCTTTCAATGTCAACTGATCAAAACCAACAAAGGTCATTAAACTGTCAACCTTTTCTTTATTCATGTCTTTGATCCCTTCAAGGGGTCCAAAACCCCAGGCATTAACTAGTGTACCTATAGTCGGATCGAAAGCACCCTCTGTTTCCTTATATATTTTGAGCGATTTATTAAATACCTCCTTAAAAATATCATCAATAAGGACAGTGGAATCTCCCTTGTTTATTTTTGAAATATCCGAATTCGGCAAATAAGTCGATAAGGACCGGTTCATCACATGGATCAAACTATCAATTTGCATTTCTTCAATCTTGCCGGCGGAATCATACATGGTAATATGAAAAGTAGTGCCGAGCGCCATACCCTCCAATTTTTTATATGATTCTGAAACCTCTTCTTTACAGGAAGTCAAAACACTTAGCAGAAGAATAAAAATTAATTTTTTCATCCCAAAAATTATAAATTAATTAACAGTCAAAGATAAGTTTTATCTTAGTTTTGTGCCTAAGTTTTTTATTAGTAAATAATGCAATAAAAAGCAAAATATTTAATAGTTTTGTCTTTAAATTAAATTCTATTCAAATTATGAAAAAATTATTTTTGGGAACCGTAATTTTGTCGGTTCTTTTGACTTCTTGCGTTTCCAGCAAAAAATATGCTGATCTGGAAGACCAGCACAGTAGAACAAAACAGGACCTAGTTGATGTAAAAGCTGATTTACAGGCTTGTTTGGTGGAGAAAGATCACTTGATGGAATTAAACAATTCATTGAAAGAAGACAAAGCCAGGTCCTTACAACAAGTAGAAAACTTGACCGTATTGACCCAGTCTTCATCTGACAATATCAAAGAGGTAATTGCTCAGTTAAGTGAAAAAGACAAATACATTAACGGTGTTCGCGATGCGATGACCAAAAAAGATTCAATCAATTTGGCCCTTGCCTTTCAGTTGAAAAAAGATCTTGCAGCCGGAATTCAGGATGAGGATATTCAAATTGAAGTTGAAAAAACAGTTGTTTACATTTCTATTGCAGACAAAATGTTATTCAAAAGCGGAAGTGCAACTGTATCTGACAGAGCCAAAGAGGTATTGGGTAAAGTAGCGACAGTTGTCAATGGAAAACCAGAAATGGAAGTTCAGGTAGAAGGCTATACGGATAATGTGCCAATCAGCACAAAAAATATGCAGGATAACTGGGATCTCAGTGTTGCCAGAGCCACTTCGGTTGTGCGGGTACTCCAAAATGATTTCGAAGTTGCGCCGAGCAGATTGATCGCTGCCGGTAGAAGTGAATACGTTCCTTTGGCCACCAATGACACTGCCGAAGGAAGATCCATCAACAGAAGAACAAGAATTGTTATTCTGCCAAAATTGGAAGAATTCTTTGATATCCTGGAACAAAAACCAGAATAAATCAAATATTTAATAATAAAAAAAGCCTTGCTGAAGCAAGGCTTTTTTTATGCCCTGTAAAACCATTATACACTGTAAGCAAGCGCTTAATATCGAATACAAGCCCTCACAAAGACTTTATGATGTTAAGATGTTGATGACGCTCAGGGGTAAACAAGTTCCTTAGTTGAGCTAATTTAAAGGGGCTACAAGATGCCGTTAGAATTTTACAAGGAAAAATACCTTATTGTTCAGACAACAGATAAAACAGCATAAGCATGCCTCATGTTGACTGTTAACTTTTAATAAACCTGTCATAGCGGATCCTCGCAACAACAATTCCATCGTTTCACAAGGGGCTTATTTGGTGAAATGACCTGTGCTCAATCATAACCCTTCAAAACAAAAATCCCGCCAATGGCG
>CBDUAP010000028.1:0-21539 GCA_965365165.1 uncultured Flavobacteriaceae bacterium | reverse complement strand
GAAGAAAGACAAATTGTAACCAAAAGCCAGTTCATCGACCAGATCTGCGCCTCCCTGGGAGGCAGGGTAGCCGAAGAAATCGTATTTAATGATATTTCTTCCGGGGCCCTTGACGATCTTGAAAAAGTGACCAAGCAGGCCTACAGCATGGTGGCCTATTTTGGATTGGACGAAGAGATCGGACCAATTAGTTTTTATGATTCCACGGGTAAAAATGAACAACTTCTCGTAAAACCCTACAGTGAAGACACCGCACAAAAAATAGACAAGGAAGTAAGGAACCTCATCAATTCGGCATATGAAAGAACCAGGGACATCCTTATTGAGCACAGAGATGAGCTGGAAAAATTAACCCGCTTATTGATAAAGCAAGAGGTTGTGGAAAAAGAAGAACTCGAGGATATTCTGGGGAAACGAAACGACAAAAATGAAAAAATTACCTCTGAGAATTTTTAGAAAACCGGCAATCAAAGTCCGGACAAAGAAATTTAATCATTAAAATTTAATATTATGAAAAAAGAAATTATAAACAACCCCGATTTACATTTTGAACACGATACTTGGATCAAAGAAATTGAATTCTGGGAAGACGAATTAAAAAGCTTCCAGAACAGGCTGGATGAACTGGTGACAAGATGGACCGACAAGCAGGTTCTGTCACAGATCGAAAAATTTCAAAATAAATTCATGATCCATGAAAAAGCAATGGATTCAGTGAAAAACCAAATTGCCATGCACGAGACAAATATGGCCGATCATTACAGGCAAAATGTAGACGTTTTGAATAAAAGTCTGGTCAACAAACACCTCATGATCCGCGATAAGATGGAAACCCAAAGAACCATCTATCAGGACCTGAAAAAGGATTTTTTTAGATTCATGACCAAGTACATGTAAGAATTTTCCGGAATATGCATTTTGACCTGTAGCAACTTATTCAGAGGGCATCTCATTAGTTGATATAAAAGGAAAAAAGCAAAGCGGGTTTAGACAAATTTGCTCCGGCTAATGACCATTTTTTGTCTTGAACAAGCATCCTGCGCCTCAGCGACCCTGTAGTTCAAGTTCCTTGAAGAACAATCGTGACAAGGGGATGAGCATCAATCCCGAAAAAATAAAAAGGATGAAGGCATATTTTAAATGGAACAGGTGCGCCAGATACCCCACCAGAGGGGGCCCGATCAGCATCCCGACGATACCATAGGTCGAAATGATGGAAATTGCCATTCCGGGTGAATACTTTTTAGAGCTTCCGGCCAGTGAAAAGGTCATCGGAAAAACTGCTGATACCCCGATACCTACAATCGAAAAACCAAAAAGGGCGGGCCAAAAATACGGAAACAAAATAGCGATCAAAATCCCCGTAGTAACAATAGAAGCCCCCAGGACATACATTTTTCGCATTCCGAAACGTTCTATCATTCTATCGGAGTAGAACCTTGATAAGGCCATAAAGGTCATAAAGATCAGGTAGCCCAGTGTAAAAATCTCCTCTTCGACCACCTCTTTAAAATATACACCGCTCCAATCAAACATTCCCCCCTCACAGAGTGCAGCAAAAAAGATCATAAGACCCAGATACAAAATAAACTTATCCGGCTTTCCCAAAATCAGTTTATTACCCACAGGGGCCCTATCCTTTTTCAACAAATGGCGAAATGCTAAAGTAGCAGTAAACAAAGATAAAATGGCCACAAATATAAAGTGATGCCTCATCGAAATGTGCCATTTAACCATAAGCGTCGAAATCAGAGCTCCCGCAAGTCCTCCAAAACTCCACAAGCCATGAAGCGAGCCGATGATCTTCTTTGTATAATTCTTTTGTAAGACAAGTGACTGAGTATTTACAGAAATATTGGCAATTCGCATATTAAAAGATAATAAAGCAACGGCTGCAACAAGATGCGTCACCTCTGTCGCAAACCCTACCATCACCAGGGCGAGCACAAAACATATAAAAGAAATGAATAAGGGGATTCTGCTGTTAAATTTGGAGACCAGCCAACCTGAAATTGGTAGTCCTATCATTGAACTTACCGGCATGACGAGCAGCAGGTTGCCAAGTTCTGCTTCATTGAAATTGAAATTGGACTTGATCGATGGAATTCTGGCTGCCCAGGAGGCAAAACAAAACCCAAGCAAAAAGAAAAATATGCTTAAAGAAATCCGTTGTGCAGATACCTTTTTCATGTGCTCTATTTTTTCATGCAAATATCCGATCAATTTTGGAATTATCAAGCTAATTTAAATGATATAAAAAAAGAAGCAGCTGTCGCTGCTTCTTTGATCAATTTTTAAATTTGATGATTCGGGATTAACCCATTCTTTTCGAACAAAATGCAAGTGAAATCTCTAACCTTGAGTAGAGCCTGTTGAAATGCCCGCCCTCAAAAGTCTCAAAAGTGTGTTGAATACCCAGGGCCTTCATTTTAGTCTCAAAGGCCTGTACCATTTCCATCATACCCAATTCGTCCTGGTTCCCGCAGTCGATGTAAATACCATTCAGGGTTCTGATCTGAGCCTGATGCTGTTCCATGATTGTAAAAGTACATTGCTTAAGCCAACGATTCCTGACTTCGGGGATGACATCACCAGATGGAAATTCAAAAGGCAAGTCAACCATAAACGGAGGATTGTTCAGATTTGGAGACCAGGCAGCACTCATGGCATAAACTGCACTGGTAATGAATTTCTCAGGATCCGGCCCGTTAAACCCGTCGGGGTTTTCTGCAACAAATTGCTCTCCGTTCATCAATATACCATCAAGATATAGCAGACCACTGTGGCTCGCCACTACCCCGAATTTTCCTGGATATAACATACCAAACTTCAATGCGGCATAACCTCCCTGTGAAAATCCGATAACGGCCCTGGCGTTTTTATTGGTTCGCGTTCTGTAATTGGCATCCACGTATTTAACCAGGTCGTTTACCATGCAGTCTTCAAATCGTCCGTTAAGGCTTGAATTTGAATAAAAACTAAAACCATAATTCTCGTTCATTGCATTGGGCATGACGATGATCATGGGATCAATTTTTCCCGACTCAATAAGTCCGTCTATCCAGTTTTTAAATCCTTCTTCGGGGAAATCGGGATAGGTTTGAAAAGGGCTTGAACCCCCTATCCACGGATCCCAAGCCGATTTTGAAACGAATGCATTTTCAGAAAATGGCAATCCGTGCAACAGATAGACCACAGGGTATTCTTTGCTGTTGTCAGGATCATAATCTTTTGGCGTATAGATCTGCACTTTTCTGACCTCTGAATTACCTATTGGGTTATTCATCATGGAGGTGCTGGTAAATTCTTTAACCTCCAGCTTACTTAAAAATACAGGATCAACAATATCATCGTCATCGCATGCGTAAAACAGCGCCATTGCGAGAAAAAATCCGATAAGGAGCTTCATTGTTTTTTTCATCATGTTGAGATTTAGAATGAACAATGAAAGTATTCAAAACCTATTTCATTTGCTATGATTCCTATCAATGGCGAGCTTGATTTTGGTCATAAACAAACCACAAAAAATCATCTTGAAACACCAATGTAAGTATCAGGCTGAAGCAATAATTGCAACGACTTGATAACCTTTACTCCTCATATTTGAAGATCTCTTCTATAGGCAGTTTAAAGAGTTTGGCAATACGAAAGGCAGTGGGCAAACTGGGGTCAAATTTCTCCTTCTCAATGGCATTGATGGTTTGTCGTGACACTCCAATGATGACAGAGAGCTCTTCCTGCGTCAGGTTTTTCTCTGCACGTAACACTTTGATCCTGTTCTTCATTGGTACTTTTTGTTATTGACCACTAAACTTGTCATATAGGTCAGTCCTATGAATATGACCAAAAACCCGATCTCCGCATCCATTGAAATCAAATTGGTTGAATCCAACAAACTGTATGACAACCCAACAATAACGGCAAGTCCAAGGGTAAGACCCATGGATTCGAGTTGTATCTTCTTTTCAAGCTCATCTCCTTCCATGATCAACTTACGATTGGTTAAGATCATTCCGATACCAATGGCCAAGTTGATAAAAATGGCCAATATTGTCAAAAAGGTATTACCATCCCACAAAAATTTCGGACCAAAGGATGCTACAGCCATTGTCAGGGTCCACAGCATCGTCCAGAATGCCAATTGTTTTAGTCTTTTTTTCTTAAGTTCTTTCATTTTAATTGTAATTAAGATTTTACTTTATGTCATGTTTACTTGACAAAAATAAATAAAATTATTTAAATGTCAAGTCTTATTTACATTTTTTTAAAAAAATAGAAAAATGCGTCCTGAATTATCTTGGATATGACCTTTTAAAATGGGTTATGATAAGGGTTGTTCCACTCAATCAGGGACCCTTAGAAAGTTTGTAAAAATAAATGTAAGAATGAAAAATGCAACTGTATTGTGGCTAAAAGCATTTAATTGAATGTTGAACAAACTCAATGGAATGCATGATGGAAATACATGACACAGCATAACAAATGCTCTTCTGAAAAGCATCTAATCAAAAAAATCTGCTATAACCTATCCCAACTAGCCCAGAACTTGCATTTCATTTATAAAAGGCTGGTTGTAGTATCGTTTACCGGTTGCCTTGTATAAAGCATTGGCAACCGCACCCATAATTGGAGGGAACGGAGGTTCGCCCAAACCCGTCGGGTCGATTTCATTTTCCACAAAATGTACCTCAATATCCTTTGGGGCTTCACTATGCCTTATGAGTCTGTACTTGTCAAAATTGTTTTGCTCCGGAACTCCTTCCTTCACGGTAAGTTCACTGTACATGGCATGTCCTATACCATCTACTATACCACCTTCTGCTAAATTAACTGCTGCATCAGGATTTACTACGATACCACAGTCAATGGCACAATAAACCTTTTCAACAACGGGAGAACCATCCTTCACAACCATGTCCAATATCTGGGCTACATAACTGTTGTGACAATAATAGGCTGAAACGCCTCGATGCCTGTTGCCCTGTTCAGCCCCCCAACCGGATTTATCCCTTACCAATTCAAGTACCCCGGCATAGCGTTCCGCTTCATAATCATTGTTTTCACCCACAGGTTCCTTCTTGGCTTTGTCAAGAAGCTCCAAACGAAAATCAATCGGGTCTTTACCCATTTCTTCAGCAACTTCATCAAGGAAAGACTGTTCAGCCCCTGCAATGAAATTCGATCTTGGGGCTCTGAAGGCTCCAACACTTATATTGGACCCTGCAGACCATCCTTCGGCAAGGTAATTGTCAATGGCACCCGCAGGAAAACGGTTTGCAAAAAGAGGGCTTTCAGGTATGCCACCTGCCTTCACATGAAATGCGATGAGCTTGTTATTCTCATCAAGCGCTGCCCTATAAGTAGCCAGATATGCCGGACGATATATACCAAATGTCATGTCATCTTCCCTTTTGTATATCAATTTGACCGGTGCCTGCATCTTTTTAGAAATTACGGCTGCTTCAACCAAAAAGTGTCCATAGAGTCTTCGCCCGAATCCTCCACCCATCCTAGTCATGGCGATATCCACTTTTTCAAGAGGTAAGCCCAGACGAGCCGCTACGGTTTTCTCCATGAACTCCGGGGTTTGAACAGGTCCTGCAAGGTTTGCTTTATCTGCTGTCACGTCGGCATAAAAATTCATGGGCTCCATGGTGTTATGGGCCAAAAACGGACAACTGTAAGTTCTTTCAATAATTTTTGAAGCTTTTGCAAATGCCGCCTCCGGATTTCCATCCTTCCTTTTCACCTCGGCAGGTTTGGCTTCCATTTCACGCATCAATTCTTTGTGACCTTTTGTATTTTCAAGCCCTGAACCTTTATCACTACTGTCTGACAGCATCCATTCCAGTCTCAAGGATTCTTTGGCCTTCATTACTTCCCAGGTCGTATTTCCAACTATAGCAACCATATCAGGGTAGGTAGAAGTATCTGACCATTGTAACTGATAATCTTCATTGAATGTGTTGATGCGGAACACGTCTTTTATACCCGACATGGCCTTGGCCGATGAAGCATCAAAAGATTTTAATTTCATTCCAAAAGCCGGCGGATGGGCAATCATGGCTATTAACATCCCATCGCTTTGATAATCCAGACCAAACAATGGATGACCCGTTACTATTTTCTTGCCATCTACATTTTTTCTCGAGGTTCCAATAATTTTAAAATCTTTTATGTCCTTAAGAGCCACTTCTTCCGGAATAGCCAGTTTGGCTGCTGCTGATGCCATATCACCAAAACCTGCCGACTTTCCACTGTTTTCGTGAAGCAATACCCCTGCATCGGTTGTGATTTCTTCTACAGGTACCTGCCAGGCCTGAGCTGCAGCCTCCTTAAGCATGTGCCGTGCTGATGCTCCGGCCATACGAAGTGCTTCCCAGCCTTGCCGTATAGACTGGCTTCCTCCTGCCAACTGACGGGTAAAAAGATCCGTATTCAAAGGAGCCTGTTCCACAATGACATCTTCCCAGTCTGTATCGAGTTCCTCGGCAACGATCATGGGCATGGAAGTTTTGACATTCTGGCCAATTTCAGGATTGGGAGACATGATAGTGACCAAACCATTATCACCTATTTTAAGATAGGCATTGATATCGAACCATTCCTTGGGCATGTTCTTTATCTGCTCCGGAGTTGGTTTACAGGACGCAAGCCAACTGAATCCGATCATCATACCTCCTCCAGCCAGAGCCGTACATTTCAAAAAAGAGCGTCTTCCGTATGTTGTTTTTACAAGTGTCATTTTGGTTTATTTTTTAGAATTGATAGAAGTTAATGATAAGGCCAATTTTGTTGAATCATGCATTTTTCATGTTGGCAGCAGTCTTGATTGCCTGCTTGATTCTGGTATACGTACCGCATCGGCATATATTACCGTCCATCACTGCCTCAATCTCTTCATCACTTGGATTCGGATTGTTGTTTAAAAATGCGCTTGCATTCATGATCTGTCCTGCCTGGCAGTATCCGCATTGGTAAACATCGTGTTCCATCCATGCTTTTTGCACCGGATGATCCCCGTTTTCAGACAATCCTTCGATGGTTGTAATTTCTTGATTACCAATTGCCGAAACCGGCAAAGTACAGGAGCGGACTGCCATCCCCCCCAGATGAATGGTACAGCTGCCGCACTGTGCTATTCCGCAGCTGTATTTGGTACCCACCAATTTGAGATGATCCCGCAGTACCCATAATATCGGGGTGGCAGGATCAACATCCACTTCTTGTTTTTTTCCGTTGACATTTAAGTTATAGATCGCCATGATTTAAAATTTTAACTAAGATAAAAAAAAACTATAAATATTATTTGTAAAAATCAATCCGGTTTAATGGTTTTATCAACAAGCTGCACAAAAAAACCGGATGTATCCGGTTTTTTAACATTGTGAAAATCTTTTAACCCTTAAAAGGGCCTTACAATGATGAATGAATTCAAGGCTTGTAACAGACTTTAGGCTGTTTTGTCTTTCGCCTTCAAGTCGCATTGCCTGGATCCTGATTGCAGTAAGCTATCAGGATTTGCACCAAGAGGTAAACATCCAGTTTCTTTTTTCAAGGTCACCCATAAATTCAGTGATCATTTGCTCTGTGACGTTATCACCTGTTTCCAAAGACGCATTGAGTACATCCATCATTTTTTGATGCAAAATACCATAGTCTTTGAGTAACTCACGCACCATATAAGTCGCTTCCATTCGTTCCGATTCTACCTCTTTTATGGTTGACATTTCAATGATTTCTTCCAGATTCATTGAAGGCTTTAAACCAAATACCCTGATCCTTTCGGCAATCATGTCAATACGCTCGTTTACCTTATTGTACTCATTCTCAAATTCCTGATGCAATTCGAAAAAATCCTGTGATTCCACATTCCAGTGAAAATTTCTTAGCTTCTGATAATGAATGTGATAGTTTGCAAATAATTCTTTCAAGGCCACTGCGATTTCTGCTGTTTCTAAAAAGGTGAATCCCAGTTTTCTAAATGTTTTTTGTGATTTTTCTATTGTTAAGTTTTCCATGATTATTGTGTTTTTAAAAATTTATTTAATTGTCCTCATCACCTGAATTCAGTCATTTTAATGATCCATCATCCGATGCTGAATGGCTGAGGGTTTGTTGATGTTTTTGTATTGAAAAAAAGGAAAATATATAGACCTTATTGGGGTCTAGATCACTTTGAAGATAGATATGTGAAGTATGTACATCATATCTTTAATATATGTTTTTTTAACGAAAATGCAAAAATTTAACAAACATTAACATAAAGCAACAGGAAACAACAGGGCTACTTCAATTTAAAGCTGAATTCTTTAGATTCATTATGATACCATTTCGGCGTTTTCAAGAATCGAAATGGCCTGTTCATCTGAAATCTGACCAAATTCTCTGTAAAATTGCCCTATTGCATAAAAATGTTTGGGTTGATGCAAGCATACAACCTTATCTATATTGGGAGAGGACATCAACTTTCGAATCGCGGAAGAAGGAGCCACGGGGATGGCCAGACAAATTTGCTCGGCACCTTCTTTATGCAGCAGATCGACTGTAGCCAGCATTGTGCTACCAGTAGCAATGCCATCGTCAACAAGAATTATCTTTTTGTGTCTTACCTCATGCCTTTTCTTTTTTTGATGGTATTTGTTATCGCGTTCCTGCAGTAGTTCCCTAATCCTTTTTGTTTCAGACTCTATGTATTCCGGGTCCGATTCAGCAGCCTGGGGTTCCAGAATTCGCCCTTTTAAACTTAAGGCCCCTATGGCGTATTCTTTATTATACATGGCCCCTATCTTTTTGGTCAGCACCACATCCAGGGGGAGGTGCAGTCGTTTTGCAATGATTGCTCCCAGCGGCAAACCACCTCTTGGGATTGCAAGCACAAGATCATATTTTTCAGAGTCAGTTGATAACCGGTCTGCCAGTCTTTCACCTGCCTCATTTCTGTCTTTAAAAAGGATGTCATTCAGCATTTTATTTATTTTAAATTTTCCTCAAACCAGTTGGCAGAGATGTCGGTTACTTTTTCCAAAGCTCCGGCTTCCTCAAAAAGATGCGTTGCACCGGGTATGAGGACCATCGATTTCTTACATTTCAGGTGGGTATAGGCTTTTTTATTCAAATCTATCACCACCTCATCATTTTCTCCAACCAGGAAAAGGGTCGGGGCCGTAACCATTTCAAGCTCCATGGAGCCTGCAAGATCAGGTCTTCCTCCCCTTGAAACAATTGCCCCTATTTTATCTTTTAATTTTGAGGCGGCTTTTAGGGCTGAGGCGGCTCCAGTGCTGGCTCCAAAGTATCCAAGGGGCAAGTCGGTGGTATCCTCATCATGTAAAACCCATCTTGTTACTTCTATCAGCCTCCTGGTCAAAAGTTCAATATCAAATCGGTTCTCATAAACAAGATCCTCTTCTCTTGATAGCAAATCAAAAAGCAAGGTGGCAAATCCATGCCTGTTGAGTTGTTTAGCGACAAAATTGTTTCTCGGACTCAGCCGGCTGCTGCCGCTTCCGTGTGAAAAGACAATAATCCCTTTGGCCTCCAAAGGAATGATTAGATTTCCGGGCAAGTCAATATCACGCAAATGTATGCTTACCTCATGTATTTCGCCGTTTGATATCATCACAGGTTTTCTTTATATCATTTTACATGGTTATAGCGCTCCTTTCCGAACAGCTGTCAATTTTGAGGAAATTAAAATATATGAGCCATAATCGCAATGACCCTGATCAATTAATTTATTGTTTCGGCTCATCAAAACGCGTGTATTGATTTGAAATCCATAATTGTCGAAGTTCAAGACAAAGAGACCCTAGTCCATTCCTTTTAAACTTATCCTAAGGGTGTAAAAATGATGAGAATCAATTTTTAGTTTGACAACAGTCATTTGCAACTCAAGAAATCATCCGTAACTTTTTTCCTTATTAATTTAAAAGAGATACGATATGTCAGTTTTAAAAGTTGTTGAGATTTTAGGTAATTCCACAGTGAGCTGGGAAGATGCAGTGCAACAGGTGGTGAATGAAGCGTCCAAGACCATTAAAAACATCAAATCAGTTTATATCAAAGACATGCAGGCAATGGTAAAAGACAATAAAATTGTTGAATACAGAGTCAATGCTAAAGTCACTTTTGGTATTATGGATTAATGCCAGTCGAACCTGTCACATCAAATTAAAGCTCTTTCTGACAAAAGATAAAAGGGCCAAAAAACATGAGTTGATCTTGTCCCGGACCGATGAGGAAGTCAGGACAGGAAAATTGTATGTGCAATCGAATAAAAAAGCACCCTTAAATGAGGGTGCTTTTTGAATTCTTTTTAGTTCCAATCAAACTGATTTTGTTTTGACCGGAAAAAATTTAAGGAATTGTTCGGGCCTCATTCAGTCTGGTCTTTAGAGAAGAACCAGGCCGCCCCTGCCAGTGCAAAATCTTTTAAAAACATGGAGGTTGCCGTTTGATCTCCTCCGATGGCTCCGGGCAACCAGAGCAGTACGGCAAAAAGAAGCAGCATGAGCCCCAGCAGCTGCAATGCCAATTGGGCCTTCTTACCCATAATTACTGCTACAACCGCTGCTATAAGTGCAACACCTGTTAAATACACCCAAACGACCTTTGCCGGTAAAAATGCAGGAACCATTCCAGACATTGCTTCAGCATTCATAAAATGAAACAATCCGAAGATTGCTAAAGGGATCAAGTACATGTACTTTCCCAAAGTGTGTAAAATTTTCATAAGTTAATTGATTTAAAAACAACCTAATATAGGAAAATTTAATTAGTCTCAAAAAAAGCGGGTCTAACTCTGGATTCAATTTGAGTATGTAAAATCTTAATCACCCTGCTATTTAATGATGAATACAAAAGTTTTTTTAATGGGTATTAACAGGTGAAACTTAGTTTTGCCACATAAAGAAAAAAATGAGTTGTTTCAATTAAAATGACCTCTAACATTTCTGTAACCAAATACTGCTATAACGAGAAATGATACCATGGGAATGACGAACGAAATTTTTACGGACGCCATGGTTCCAACTGTCCCTAAATCAATCACTGCTCCCTGCAAAGGTGGCATGAGCGCTCCTCCTACAATTGCCATGACCAGACCGGCAGATCCATAAGTCGAATCATTCCCCAGGCCTTCCAGTGCAATTCCGTATATGGTTGGGAACATTAATGACATGAAGGCAGAAGTGGCTACAAGACAATACAATCCCCAAAACCCCTCTATAAAAATAGTTCCGGCCATGGTTATTACTCCTCCCAAAGCAAAATACATCAACAACTTCTTAGCATCCATGAATTTCATCAGCCAGGTTGTCAAAAATCTGCTGGCCAAAAAAATCGACATGGCTATGATATTATAAACCTGGGCCTCTGATTTGGTCATCCCCAGATGCTCTGCATATTGTATGATAAACGTCCAGCACATGATCTGGGCCCCGACATAAAATGCCTGTGTAATGACCCCTGCCTTGTAGCGCCTGTTGCCAAGAAGTCGTTTCAGGGATTTTTGTAAGTCATTTTTCAACGAAGTATCTCTGCCTTCAGGCATTTTTGTCAGTAAAACAATCACGAACATCATAAGAACAACAAATCCTAAAACCAGATACGGATCTCTGATCAAAATTAGATCCGCCGTTTTCTGAGCGGTTTTTTCCAGTTGTCCGAGTGTTGGGTAGATCAAATCCCCGTTAGCATCACGGGCATCTGATTGCAGTTTTTTCAGGATGATTTGGGCCGCTACGGTCATTCCGATCAAGGATCCTACAGGATTAAAAGCCTGGGCGAGGTTCAGTCTTCTTGTCGCCGTCCTTGGATCTCCCATCTGAAGTATATAAGGATTGGCGGTCGTTTCCAGAAAAGCCAGGCCAAAAGTAAGGACGTACAGTGATAATAAAAACAGTTCAAAGATCTCAAATCTGGCGGCAGGATAAAACATAAAAGCTCCTGTGGCATATAATGCAAGACCTACTAAAATTCCCTTTTTGTAACTGAATTTCTGAATAAACATGGCGGCAGGAAGTGCCATACAGGTGTAACCCCCGTAGAAAGCGAACTGAACCAGAGCAGCTTTTGAGTTTGGAATTTCCATTAAGGTCTTGAATGCGGCTACCAAAGGATTTGTAATGTCATTTGCAAAACCCCAGAGCGCAAATAAACTCGTTACGATCACAAATGGCAATACAAACTTCTTTTCAAGGGTTTTTGGAAGAGGGTTCATCACAACAATTTTGCTTGAAATATCACAGTAGCCAATATATAAATTAAAATCAAGATACCAGAATTTTCTCATCTACGGAATTTGATCCGCACCACGTGTCTGCCTTTGCAGAACTCTGTACTTATGCCTATATTGGGTCCCATAAATAAAGAAATTATGCTTAAAGGTATTTCACCTGTCATCAGTCCGCAACTTTTGGCTGCCCTGGCATCAATGGGTCACGGAGACGAAATCGTTTTGGCCGATGCCCATTTTCCGTCTGGAAATATGAATGACTACATCCTTCGTGCTGATGGTATTATGATCCCGGATCTTCTAAAAGGAATCCTTCCTTTATTCGAGCTCGATGCCTATGTGCCTTGTCCGGTAATTATGATGGATGCCGTAAAAGGAGACAAAATCGACCCCGGAGTCGAAGAGCGATATTTAAAAGCGATTCATGAAACCAACCCCCAGATCGCGAGCATTGAAAGGCTTGAAAGATTTACATTCTATGAAAGAGCAAAAAAGGCTTATTGTGTATTGATCACCGGAGAGCTTTCCAAATACGGAAACATCATTCTGAAAAAAGGAGTAACCCCTGTTTAGCATTTTGTCAGGTCGGAATCCACTATGGCATCCAGCGTCTAATTTTTACCTTCATTGAATTTTTAACCGGGCGGTCGGCAACCAACACTAGATATCCGCCTCCCCCGGCGCCCGAAAGTTTCCATGCCCGCGCCTTGTCTTTATATTGATCTATCACTTTCTCAATCTTTGTATTCAGCATGTTCGGGAATATCGCAGTCTGTGCTTCAAATGAAGCCCTGAATGCATTTGCAAAACCATTCAGGTCCTTATTCAATATAGACGACCAGCAATCAGCACTTGCGTCTGCGAGTTTTTTGATCAGTGGCTTTTCAATGTATGTATCAGACAACAAATCTGTACCCTCAGGCCGGGGCCAAAGAGGTATTAAAAACAAATGATCCTCAAGCCAGTTCAGGATATCCTCATCATATTTCTTTTCTATGGTTTCGGGCCAGTACTCCCCATTATAATAATGCCTTGACAAACCCGGAACACAAATCCCTATGGCATCCTGAGCTCCTGAAACCAAAGTGTTTCCCGGTTTATTCTCAAATCTGAACAACAACTCTGCCAGTTTTTCGGGTTTTCCAAGAGGAAGCTGATTGTTCCAAAGCTCTTTGGCTGCCTTTCTGGTCGAAGTAGACATCCCGCTTCGCTCATTGTATTCTATTATTGGCTCCAGTGAAATCGTGATGGCCCATCCCGCATAAATTTCAGAAAGGTAGGGTTGATCAATCCATGTGCCTGCAAGATCGAGCCTGTAAGGCAACTGGTTCATCATGTCTCTTCTTATGACCGTTGACGACCTTTCGGGCAGTCCGGGCTCAGGTATTCTGTTTAAAATAATGTATTCTATCCCCAGATCCATGCACAGATCCTGTTTAAAAGGAGAATGACCATCCTCATTCACAACATATCTGTCAGGAGACAATTTTTTTAGTTCTTCCGTAAAATCCAATATCCCTGAACCGGAATTGATCCAGGCATCCGCTACAAACCTTATCGATTGAACCATAAACAACCTTTCCTGTTCTGAATTCCATGTTTCCCTCCCTTTCAATTCTTTGATCGTCCTGTCAGAGCCAATTCCCACATAGACGTCACCAAATTGAGCCGCCTCTTTGAAAAAGGCAACATGACCGCTGTGCAACATATCAAAACATCCGGATACAAAAACTTTCATGAGCTAAGCATTATAATTGTCCAAAAATAGACTTTTTTCATGATCTCTTATTTGATAAATAATAAAATCGGATAAAAAATCTTGAGGTTCGGCCCTCAGTCAAAATCAACCTCTGACAGGGTTTTCATAATCTCTTCTACCCATAAGGTATACATTTTTCCACTCGGATGAAGGTTGTCAGCTGCAGTCAGGGAATTATCGTTTAAAGCGAGTCTTGAAATCGTAGTGACGTCAAAATACCTGACCTGGCGCAAATCAGCTTCCTCCTTGATCACCTGATTGAACTGGTCAATCTCGCTTGAAACCTTTTCCCTGTCAAAATTGCTTCCAAATGGAGTATAGCCCCAATCAGGTATAGAAACGACAAACACCCTGTTTTTGTCATTGCCACTTAGGCTGATGGCCCTTTCGAGAAGTTCTACAAATTCAGGACGGAAATTTTCGGCGCTTGAGCCCTGGTATTGGTTATTCACACCAATAAGCAAGGAGACCAAGCCATACGGTGCCAGCAAATCGGATTCATTTATTGCCCTTTGTAATTGATCTGTCCGCCATCCGGTTTGCGCAATAATTTTTACGGTCTCCAGAGAAGTATTTGTCTTTTTTAAATCACTGAGCAGCTGTACAGGCCATCTTTCTGATTCTTCCACAGACTGCCCGATGGTATAACTGTCTCCCAATGCCAGATAAACCGACTTGTTTTCAGTATTGATCTCTTCAAAAACAGCAGTAATTGTTTTTGACATGTCCATGGTCAGTTCATAAGGATTCGTAATCCTGGTCATTCCGTCTGACTCCCAGCGGGAAAATTTCCATCCTTCTTCAGGAAGGGCCGTGAGTTGCACCGCAACTCCGGCAGCATAGTTTCCGGTATTGGAATCGGGACTTTTATTTACAGTTCCTTCTCCTGTAATCTCAATTTTCAAACCGAACTCCTTTTTAACAAACTCGGCCGTGATTTTTTTATGATCATCCATAGTCAGTCGAGCAGGATTTTCATTTCCTGACAAGGCGCCCTTCCATTGTGAAAAAACATAACCATTAATGGCAGCTGCCTTAATCTCCAGCACTTGTCCCTCTTCATATCGCCCTGAATTTGGAGACACAAATCCCGCTTCAACAGGCACAACATCTGAAGAAAGGTCGTAAAGGGGCTCCGTGTCGTTTTCTTCGGAACACGCGCCCAAAACAATCCATGCAACAAATGATATGAGTAATTTCTTTGTCATAAAAAATTTTATACTGCAAAGATAAAAAGAATGCGGGTGAAGAATATTCATTTAAAAAACATTATAAAAAACATTTATAATACGATCAATAAAAAGTAACTCAAATTGCAAAAATTTTATTTAAAGTTCAGTAACTTAGGGATAAAATTTTAAAACAGATAAAAAATGGATAATAATGAAAGTAAGTGTCCGTTTCACGGCGGAACGATCAGACACACTGCGGGAAAGGGTACCTCGAATCGAGACTGGTGGCCCAACATGTTGAATTTGAACATCCTTCGTCAGCATTCTTCAAAATCTGACCCAATGGGTGATGGATTTAACTATGCTGATGAGTTTAAAAAACTTGACCTGAAAGCGGTTAAGAAAGATATAGTGGATGTGATGACCAATTCCCAGGATTGGTGGCCCGCAGATTACGGTCATTATGGTCCTTTCTTTATCAGGATGGCATGGCATAGTGCTGGGACGTACAGAATCTCAGATGGTCGAGGTGGAGGAGGTACAGGCAACCAGCGATTTGCGCCTCTCAACAGTTGGCCAGACAATGCCAACCTTGACAAAGCACGATTGTTGCTTTGGCCGGTCAAACAGAAATATGGCAGAAAAATCTCATGGGCTGACCTCATGATCCTGGCAGGGAATTGCGCACTTGAATCAATGGGATTCAAAACCTTCGGCTTCGGAGGCGGACGTGAAGATATTTGGGAACCCGAGGAAGATATCTACTGGGGTACGGAAAGTGAATGGCTGGGAGATAAAAGATATACAGGAGATCGTGACCTGGAAAACCCTCTTGGTGCAGTTCAAATGGGACTTATTTATGTGAACCCTGAAGGCCCGAATGGAAACCCCGATCCTCTTGCAGCAGCCGTTGACATTCGTGAAACCTTTGGCCGTATGGCAATGAATGACGAAGAAACAGTCGCGCTTATCGCAGGAGGCCATACTTTTGGTAAAACCCATGGTGCAGCGGATCCTGATAAATATGTTGGTCCTGAACCGGCAGCAGCTTCTATTGAAGAACAGGGTTTGGGCTGGAAAAACACCTTTGGCAGCGGCAATGGAGTTAACACCATTACCAGCGGCCTGGAAGGCGCCTGGACCACTACCCCAACCCAATGGAGCAACAATTACTTTGAAAACCTATTCGGATTTGAATGGGAACTGACCAAAAGCCCGGCAGGGGCCCATCAATGGACCCCTAAAGGAGGAGCAGGTGCCGGCACCGTGCCTGACGCGCATGACCCTGGAAAAACTCATGCTCCTTTTATGCTGACAACAGATCTTGCCCTGAGAGAAGACCCGGCCTATGAAAAAATTTCCAGGCGCTTCTATGAAAATCCTGATGAATTTGCAGATGCATTCGCAAAAGCATGGTACAAGCTGACGCATCGCGATATGGGGCCTATAACCAGATATCTTGGTCCTGAAGTACCTTCTGAAGCATTGATCTGGCAAGACCCGATACCCGCTGTGACGCATGAACTAATTGATGCCAATGACATCAAGGCTTTAAAAACGAAAATCCTGGGTTCAGGACTTTCTGTTGCTGAATTGGTTTCTACGGCCTGGGCATCGGCTTCAACTTTCAGAGGATCTGACAATCGCGGAGGCGCAAATGGTGCACGTATCCGTCTTGCTCCCCAGAAAGACTGGGAGGTCAATAGTCCTGCACAACTCTCAAAAGTATTGGGAAAACTGGAAGGTATTCAGAAAGATTTTAACAGTGTCCAGTCGGGCGGGAAGAGGGTTTCTTTGGCTGACCTGATCGTTCTGGGTGGTTGTGCCGCAGTGGAAAAATCAGCAAAAAACGCCGGTCACGATATTACCGTTCCTTTCGCACCCGGGCGTACTGATGCGACACAAGAACAAACCGATATTGAAGCATTCGAAGTACTGGAACCAGAAGCAGATGGCTTCAGAAATTACATGAAACCCAAACACCATGTTTGTGCGGAAGAGATGCTTATAGACAAGGCTCAGTTAATGACCCTGACGGCTCCTGAAATGACAGTTCTCATTGGAGGCATGCGCGTTCTGAATACCAATTACGATCAGTCTCAGCAAGGCGTCTTTACAAAGAGTAAGGAATCTCTGTCTAATGACTTCTTTGTCAACCTGCTCGATTTTGGGACCACCTGGAAGGCGATTTCGGATTCAGACGATGTTTTCGAAGGCCGTGATCGTGCTACAGGAGACTTGAAATGGATTGGTACACGAGTGGACCTTATATTCGGTTCAAATTCTGAGCTGCGGGCTCTGGCTGAAGTTTATGGATGCAAAGACTCCCAGGAAAAATTCGTAAAAGATTTTGTGACCGCCTGGAACAAGGTCATGAACCTGGATCGTTTTGACCTGGCCTGATTCATGCGCATAATAATGATCAGGCATGCTGATTTGCTTCAGCATGCCTGATCATTTTATTTAAAATAAAGATAAGCTGCAAATAACACCAGGTAAATTGACAGATAAAACCTGTAAAAATTCCGCTGTTTTATAAAATCCGGATCCCCGGGATGGTAATACCCAAAAAGGGCTTTGAGTTCCCTTGTGAATTTAGGCTGGATGTTGATCAGCCAATGATTGGTCTGATATACGATCTTGCGAAATCTGCTTCGGTAATAAGTAAGCGGTAAGCCCCAGACAACAAAGAGAATAAGCCAGAGGTGTTCAAACAAAAAGTCTATCATGGTTTCTTTTTTGGAAACCAGGGCAAAAAAGCACTGGTCCTGTGAATGTAGTCGTCATAACCCGGCTTCTTTTTCACCAGGGATTTTTCGAGCATCGCGACCCCGGATATTTTGATGATCAAATAAGTCATCAACAAGGATCCCAGGCTGTACCAATAAGCTTCTGAAGCGATCGCCAGAATACCAAAACCCCACCAAACTGCGGCATCTCCAAAATAATTCGGATGGCGCGTATAGCGCCATAAACCGGTGGTCAGTAACTTTCCCTTGTTCAAAGGATCCCGTTTAAAAACAGTCAGTTGCCAATCGCCTACAGCCTCAAATACAAATCCAATAAACCAGACTAAAAGTCCGATATAATCAATCAGGTTCAAGGCATTTGAATGGGTCTTGATCGCCACGCCATACTGAGGCAAAGAAATAATCAGTACGAGAGCCCCCTGCAACAAAAACACCTGAAAAAAGCTGAACCACCAATAGCGCTTAGCCCCGTATCGTTGACGAAATTCACGGTATCTGTAATCTTCTCCTTTGCCGTGATTACGAATCATAAGGTGAATGGAAAGGCGCAACCCCCAAACAATCGCCAATAACAAAACGATTAACATACGGGTATACAGGACTTCAACATGCAAGGCATACACCAAGGTGGCCAGCACAAATCCGATCCCCCAGAAATTATCTACGATACTTACATTGTTCAAGTATATACTGCATACCCATAAAAGGGTCATCAAACCAAGAACGGCAAAAACAGCCCACAATATCATTTCATGATTTTTTTGCTTAAGAAAGATACAATTTTTACGCGACTATGAAATTTTCTTATATAGCCGCTATACCCTTCTTTGCCTCATACTGATCAATGCATTAGAAATACACCTTTTATTAAGGAGCCATGATACGCGCCTCTTCACTAATGACCCTGTCGCATTTCAGAATATTTATTCGAAGCCGTATTTGGTGGCAAAACGTTGCCCTTTTTTGCGGTTTCGGCTGTATCCTGCGAGTATTTCATCGAACCGCAGGACATTGTCAGGAGTAACAATAAAAAAAACACCAACTGTTTCATAATCATTATTTATTTATAGAAGAATTATCATAAAGATAAAAAAAAATGAGTTTTTAACCAGATTCCTGTACCTAAATTTTCTATAAATGATTAACCGGAACCATTCTCTAAATTTCTCATTTCAAAGCATAGGAAAGCCAATGAAACATATTCCAGGCAAACTGAAAATTATCTTTGTCTTCAGTAGAGTTGATTACCACGGCCTTCTTCATTTCCCCAATTAAATGCGCGGTCATCAGGCTTGAACCACCCAGACTAACAAGGTGTCCTATTTTTGATATTCGTGTTTGACCCAATCTACTTCCATCACCCATTCACCTTCCATGGGTGAATCTGTAATTTTAGCATAATTTAAAATCGCAAACATCGCTTCCGGGTATTTGTCGCCTTCGCCAACATTGCGATACACCTCTTTACCATCTAAACGATATACCAGATCGCTGCCCTGCCATTCTACTGAATATTCGTGATATTCATCCAGGGTTGCCTCTATGTCGGTTCTCAAACTCCACCAATCTCCTTTATCACATTCTCCTAAATTTTTAATGGCACCTGCTGTAAAATGATCGTCCTTGCCGTCACCGTGATGTTCGAATATATCTATTTCACCTGATCCCGTCAGGGGCCAGCAGATACTCTCATCAGGTTCTTGTACAGGAGATTCATTATTTTGAGCACCCAGGATCCACCAGGCAGGGAACATACTCTCCTGACCATTCCCCCATAACCTTAATCTGGCCGTCCATTTGCCTTTGATAAATTCTTTTCGGTTTTTTGAGGCGATCCTTCCTGCGACATATTCCGTATCGGGATGCTGAACCCCGTGTTTATCCAAATTGTCGCAACTTTGTGCTTTCCCGATATTGATCACTTTTAATTTTAAGGTACCCTCGCTAACCTCGCGCGTACCATAAGCTCCATCAGGAACATAGCATTGCTTCTCATTATTTACCCATATTCGCTGGTCCTGCCAGTTCTCTGGATTAAAAGTGTCAAAGTCATCATAGAAATCAACCTCCCAAACATCAGATTTTATGTCAATATCATGCTCTTTTCTATTGCTGACCATGATAGCCATGATCGACAACAAAAAGACAATTGTGGTACTCATTAAAATTTGGTTCATAACTTAATTTAAATTTGGTTTTAATGTACAATTAAGGAATGTAATCAATTAATTTTCAACGTGTTTTGAACAGTAAACAAATCTAGTTGAGTTAAGTTGCAATCCTTTTTTTTATGAATTTCTGAATCAAATATTCGTGATTCATCATGAAGCAGTAAAGATACCCAAAACAGGTTACCTTTAAAGTTAGAACCATTTTAAATTACTGGAAGTTATTAAATATTATTTAATGCCTGGAGCGGGGATAAATGAGAACAAAACAGCATGAACCTCTTTAATTTATGCGTCAGGATGTTTTTGAACTTTTATCCATAAAAAATATTGATGTGCTTAAAACAAACATTAAGCCTGCAGGTAAAAATTTTATGGCTTCATCTCCTACCTTTAAATGCATCACAATGGCACCGATCATCAACGCGGCCATCAAGGCCGCTGAGGGTAAAATTGCCTTTCTGTAAAAAAGACCTGCCAAAAGTCCAAGGGCTGCAAGAACTTTCAAGGCTCCCACAACATAAACAATGGTTTCACTCAGTCCGTAAACTGCAAATTCCTCAATCATATTTGAGGCTTCTCCCCCTCTGTAAATTGTCGCTTTATTAAAACGAAACAGCCATACATTAATGACTACGAAGGATACCACGATCATCAAGATTTGTTTTAAGTATTTCATTTTTTTTAAATTCTTTGTTTAAAGATACTTAAAAATAAAATATGGTCATGAACAAGGAATTAAAAAGTACTTAAGCAGTTTATTATCATCCAAGGACTCCGGGCACGAATCGAACCGAGCCTAAAGAAAATTTCTGTGGATGTATTAGGGAAAGAGTGGCTGGTCTGTTGACTTGAGAAAGGACAAAACGGAATAAGACATGCAAATAAATCGGACAAACAATTTATTAGTCATTAATTCTCGATTAATCTCATGATTGTATACAAGATGATCAGAATAAGAACAACCCACCAATACTTTTTGAACATGAAATCGGTCCATTTATTTGCACCCCACATAATGGTTAATTTTAAAAACTTAATATAATGATTTTAAATGATACGTTAGGATCTGTTACCAGATAAGGAAAATGGGCTGTACTTTTCAAGTATAACAGTTTTAACATTATAAGTTCCTCCTCCAGTCATGAATTAGGGGCTTCCTTTTAAGACCGATAAACTTCCCAGCCGAGCTTAAAAAAACCGACAAATGCCAGCGCACCTCCTCGCTCCTCACTATCAAAGGTCCACTGAACTATTCTTTCTCTGCCTGCGCGCCATCTCGCTCCTTCGCTAAAAATGTCCACTGGACATTTTCTAAACGCTCGGCCGCCTCATTGGGCTCTGCTCGCCCAATCGGAGTCGCAAAAAAAAAGCCGCAAAAATAAATTTGCGGCTTTTTTTTTGCTCCTCCTCTTGGGCTCGAACCAAGGACCCTCTGATTAACAGTCAGAT
>CBDUAP010000027.1:0-21860 GCA_965365165.1 uncultured Flavobacteriaceae bacterium | reverse complement strand
GGTGAACCTGATGCTTGGTGACGGTGTCGCCAGCTGTGGAGGGATGATCCTTGAACCAATCCTTGAAGGCGTAATGCTTTACGGTATACTCGTTGTTGATTATTCGAGTCTGCGGGGCAGTGTCAATTCAGCCGAGGTCTATTTTACCAATCTTAAAACCTTTACCAATTTAAAACTCGATTATTCCTATAACGAAAAAAATGATCCTTATCAATACTATACAAGGTCAGATCATTTTAACTTCGCAAATAAAAATATACCCGTCATATTTTATTTTAACGGCACGCATGACGATTATCACAAAACAACAGATACGGCTGATAAAATAGACTTTGATATTCTCAGCAAAAGGGCCCAGCTTGTTTTTTATACGGCCTGGGAAATCGCGAACCGAACAACGAGGCTTGTTCTGGATTAGGAAATTAGATACTGAATCTTTATGAACTTTGCAATTATTGATGTAGAAACGACCGGAGGGAAATTTAATGAAGAAGGCATTACGGAAGTAGCCATCCACAGGTACGACGGCATCGATATCGTAGATTCGTTTATCAGTCTGGTAAATCCTGAAAAAGACATACAGCCCTTTGTGGTCAATTTAACGGGAATCAACAATAATATGTTGAGAAACGCCCCGAAATTCTTTGAAATAGCCAAAAGGATCATCGAGATTACAGATAACTGCATTTTGGTGGCGCACAATTCAAGTTTTGATTACAGGGTGATCAAAAATGAATTTAAACGACTTGGTTATCCTTATGAAATACCTACGCTTTGTACCGTTGAATTAAGCAAAAAGTTGCTTCCTGACCAGGAATCATACAGTTTGGGCAAACTTTGCCGTTCCATTGGTATTCCTGTCAGTGATCGTCACAGGGCCAACGGGGATGCAATTGCCACTTTAAAACTCTTTGAAATACTATTGCAGAAAGACAGTGAGAAACAAATCGTTAAGAGCATAATAAAAGTAGGCAATCAAAGAGATTTGTCGGGCAGGCTGCTTAAAATTCTTGACGTGCTCCCTTCGCAATCAGGACTCTATTATTTTCATCGGCATAATGGAGATATCATATACATAGGCAAAGGAAAAAACATAAAGCACGCCGTTAACCAGGTATTTTTAAGAACTTCGAACAGAACCAGGACCATCCTCAAAGAAATGGATTCCGTAACCTTTGACTTAACAGGCAGTGAACTTATTGCCAAGATCAAATTTCAGGAAGAAGTAATAAAGATCAAACCAAAACACAACAACAGTAAAAAAAGGTTTTCCAGTGAAATTCAGTTTCATCATGAGAACATGATCCTTGTTGATAAAGGAAGAAGCCCTGAAGAAAAATCAGTGGTTTTGATAGAAAACAATCAGTACAAAGGATTTGCCTATGCTGATTTGAGCTACCAGATCAGTAACCTCAGCATTTTAAGGCGCCTGATCAATTCATCTGAAACCTATACGGCTCAAAACCTGATCATCAAAAAACATCTCGATGCCAATAGGGTGGAGAAAATTATACGATTCTAATATTTTTTCTTACTTTTAGTTCAAAAGCAAGCTACATTGAATCAAAATCTTCCAAAAGACAAATGGAGAGCCAGATTGCACCAGATCATTTATGAGGCAGATACTCGTGAAGGTAAATTATTTGACCTGGTCCTGATTGTTGCCATTATATTCAGTATCGTTCTGGTGATGCTGGAGAGCGTAAAACATCTCGACGCCAAATATCATGACTTTTTCAACATCTCGGAATGGGTCATCACTGTTTTGTTTACCATTGAATATTTTCTGAGGATCATCAGCGTTAAAAAACCTAAAAGCTATATTTTTAGTTTTTACGGAATCATTGATTTATTGTCAACCATACCAAAGTTCTTGTCATTGTTCATCGGAGGTGCGCATGCCCTGGTTGCCCTGAGGGCCCTCAGGTTACTTCGGATTTTCAGGATATTGAAACTGGTAAGGTTCGTTGGGGCGACACAAAATCTTGTAAGGTCCTTGAAGGCCAGCCGATTTAAAATTTTGGTTTTTATATCAACCGTGTTGATTATTTGCGTCATCATAGGAACCATCATGTACCTGATTGAAGGCGATCAAAGTGGTTTTACAAGTATTCCCCGGGGTGTTTACTGGGCCATTGTGACGCTCACGACTGTTGGCTATGGCGACATAGCCCCCCAAACAGCCTTTGGGCAATTATTGGCCAGTTTGGTTATGATTTTGGGTTATGGGATCATTGCCATCCCTACAGGAATCGTTGGGGTTGAAATGGCAAAAGGATATGTTCAGCAGGTGCATATGAATACAAATTCATGTCCCAGCTGCTCTATCGATAAGCATTATGATAATGCAAAATATTGTTATAAATGCGGTGAAAAACTATAAGCGTAAATCCTGCCCAAAAACTATTGTTTAACCAGTTTTTTCTGTATTTGAACCAGATCATCCGTGATGAGTTGCATGAATAATATGGTTCCTTTGCGTATACCAGACTCATTAAATTGAAAGGAAGCCTCACGAGGATGCATCTCTTTAATCATTTTACCCTGGATATCATATAACCTGATCGTTTCAATAACTTTAGGAGAGTTAACAGTAAACCAGTCATCTCTGTTGTATACAGAAACTTGTCTCTTACCTTCAATATCTGAAACATTTAATACGGCTCGATTGATGAATGTCAAACTGAACCTGTCTTCAAAGCTTCCTGCTGTAAACTGTTCAAAAATGTAGGGCGACACTTTGAGGTCATGGGTCACTTCGAGGACGTGATCAGTCAGGTAAATTCCAGAATCATTCAATAATCCTTCCGTCTTCCCAATTGAAATGGAAAAAGTCCTGTCTGACACCTTTGTATCAAAACCCAAAGTTATTTCCTGGTTTTGAAAAAAAGTCCCAAGGGCTTGTATGGCCATCTTTTTATCACCGAGTTTTGAGTAAAAGCCAATTTTGTTGGGGCCCATAAATTTCACTGCATCGTAACCCCTGTCAAAGCCTGACGTAGCGCCTTCCATAAATCCGATAAGCAACTGATTAAACCCGCCCTGGTTGGTACGAAGATTTAACCAGATCCGGTTTTCTTCAATGGGAGTAACGTTAGTTTTACTTACAGATTGCTTGAAAAACTGATCATTTGCATCAGCCATCCGCATTGAATTATTAAATAAAACTGTTCCGGAAGTGACTGCTCTGACGAAAAAACCCTGTGATGAGCCGATATTTTGTCCCGGAACAGGCCCGTCTCCCACGGCTGTTCCACCGGTGTAATTGTAGGTTGCGTAATCACTGGAAGAAAAATCTCCTGAATTACCGTTTGAAACTGGAGTGTAGTGGGTCCAAAGATAGACTGCCGGATCTATTACACTGCTGTTTGTATCAAAAAATTCCTCTATATCTATGGCCGAAGGATAAGGGTTACCTATCAAATTAAAGTCATTCTCTGAATTTGTATCATCCCAAAAAAACATATTGGTAGAGATCAACCCATTGTTCGGGATTCCGGTAAAGCTGATACTATGTATGCCAATGGTACCGGTTAATCCTTCTGCGGCATAGCCTATTCCCGGAACAAGGCCTCCTGAGGCATTTACCCATGAATTATAATATTCGGGTGAGGCAGGATCAGATGAATTCGTCCTGGACTGGTCAAAATAAAAGATCCTTTCGGGGTCCACGCCAGAAAAAACTGTGCTGATATTTCCATTCACAATGGGTGATGACCAATAAGTAAAGTCATAGGCTGAATTTCTGTAGGTTGAATTTTCAAGTTTTGTAAGGGTACCCGAAATAATTGCATTATCATCATACATCACCAGTGATTCCTGATCGCCAATAAGAATTGTTTCGTTCATGGTGAGGTTCCGATGGACAATGACACTGTTCTTACCGCCATTATTAAAATTGACAATGGCGTTAATGATCAGGTCACAGGCTTCTATGTTCCCCAGGTTCCCGTCGTAATTTTCTTCTATAAAAGTAACTCTGGTCATATCGGGCAAGGCATTGTTCGTCCATTGGTTGTCCTGCCAGGTAATCGGTCCGAGTTCATAAGTACCTAAAGAGATGTTCTGGAGTTCTGAGGCCTGATCAACTTTAGATATCGGAATTTCTGTCCAGTTATTCAAGTCAAAATCTGTATGGGATGTTTCAGTTGAACATCCACCTTTACCAAATGCCTTTAAATTACCCCACAGACCATCATGGCTGCCAATAATATCCACCCGGTTTGCATATGTATCGTCTCCTGATGAAGTAGAAATCACTATGAGATCATCTCCGTCAAACATATCATTACCGCCCAGAAGAATGGTTTCTCCCGCTTCCATCTGGCCTGTGTTTAGGACCAGATCGGGTGAACCTTCCAAATTGCTGCCATTTGAATAGATGCCGACATAATAGCTGTTCGTCCCTATCTGATCAGATGAAATGTTCTTTAATTCTATCCAGTCTGTACTCATATTTTCATAATACTGACTGATCATGATTTCCTTTTTGCCTTCACCGTTTAAATTAAAAGTATAGGTCATTCTGTTGTTGCGCCTCTTTACCTCTATCTGAACAATGGCATTTTTAACCCCTTCAGTCTGGGGTTCGATTGCAATATCGAAAGATTCCGTGGTACCGGGGCCTAAATGGCGCATGTTGTTGGTCACCACAAAATCACTTGAATTAACCGATATATTCTGCACCTGAATACCAGGGTTGTCCGATTCAAGGTTTGTGATGGTAAAGGTATGCCGCAGTGAGCCTCCCACAGGTACGACACCGAAAGCAGTTCCATTTGATTCTGCCGGAATATTTGATCCATCACCGGAAATGATCAAGTCGTTTCCCTTGATCTCAATATTCTGAGCATCCGTAAAGAACATATTTAAAAGGGCCAGTATCCCGAAGAATAATTTTCTCACAATCGTGGTTTGTCGTCTCTTAATACAAACGTTAAAATAACATCAATATTTCTTTTTGGACAAATCAATTTTAATAGCTTTTCTGATTCCTTTTTCTGTACCAAATAATTATTTACTTTTGGCACATAATGAAACAGAAGTATTTGATCACAATCGTTGGTCCAACTGCCATAGGAAAAACGGATCTCAGTATAAAACTTGCCACACATTTTCGCACAGAAATCATTTCAAGCGATTCAAGACAATTCTACAAAGAACTGAAAATTGGAACAGCCGTCCCATCTCTCGAGGAACTGTCACTTGTCAGGCATCATTTTATCCAGGACAGATCAATTTTTGAGAATTATAATGTTGGAGATTTTGAAAATGAGGCTGTTGCATTGATCAACAGGCTCTTTCAGGAAAAAGATATTTTGATCATGGTTGGAGGCAGCGGACTTTATGTGGATGCCGTCACAAAAGGACTCGATGATTTTCCTAAAGTTGATCCCGGTATCAGGGAGCAGTTAAAACTCGAATTGCAGGAAAAAGGCATTGAGTCCCTGCAAAAGAAACTAGAAGATCTTGATCCGAAAACATACCATCGAATGGATGTCTTCAACAAACAAAGATTGATCAGGGCCCTTGAAATAAGCATAGGTACCGAACACCCCTATTCGTATTACCTGAGTAAGAGCGATAAGAAAAGGGAGTTCCAAAACATTAAAATTGGCCTTCGCGCAGACAGGGAAATCACCTATGAAAGGATCAATCAAAGGGTTGATCTGATGATATCCGAAGGACTTGTGGAAGAAGCCGAAAAGGTTTATCCTCACAGAGAGCTCAATGCTCTTCAAACAGTAGGTTACAAAGAATTGTTTGCCTATTTCGATGGTCATTTCAAGCTCGATGAAGCAATTTCAGAGATTAAAAAGAACACAAGGCGTTTTGCCAAAAGGCAAGGGACCTGGTTCAGGAAAGACAAACAAATTGAGTGGTTCGATTATAAAACCGACATTGAAAAGGTCATTGCATACATTGAAAAATGTATCAGTAATACTTTTGAAAATAATTAAGCCCCCCTTTATCGTCAAAGAAAGTGCCCTACTCATTCCTGAAAATCATGTTAAAATTTTTAATTAAATTGTACACAATTAGATTTTATTAAGAGATGACAAAATTCAATTCACCACTTCAAGGTTTTCTACACTGGGAAAAAACATGTCCCGAAAAAGATTTTTTAAGGCAATACTTCAACGGAAACCTGGAGGTTTTGTCATATGAGCAAAGCGGGGACCAAATCAGGCGGGTGGCCAAGGCTATAGTGGACAAAAAACTGCCTCCTAAAAGTAAAATTGCCCTGATGTCAAACAATTGTGCCCACTGGATCATGATTGACCTTGCGATAATGATGTCGGGTCATGTTTCGGTACCAATTTACCCTTCACTACACGCAGATTCAATTAAACTGATACTTGAGCATAGTGAGTCTAAAATGTTATTTGCAGGTAAATTAGACAACTATGAAGATAAAAAAAGTGGTTTTATGAATATCCCTGTAATCGGGATTGAAAAGTACGGAATCCCTGGCTCCCAATCCTGGGAATCCCTGGTGGACCAAAATGAGCGACTGGAAAACATTTCTTTTAATGACCCTGATGATCTGATTACAATTATCTATACCTCAGGAACAACCGGAAACCCAAAAGGCGTCATGCACAGTATTGCTAATTTTTCCAATGGGGTACGTAACCTGTTTAATGACCTTAAAGTGCCTGATCATCCCAGTTTTTTCTCTTACCTTCCTCTCGCGCATATTGCAGAAAGAATTGGTTTGGAAAATGGAAGTATCCTGAAAGGAGGATCAGTGACCTTCCCGGAATCACTTGAAACCTTTGCCTCTAATTTGGAAGAGACTCAGCCGGATCTGTTCTTTGCGGTACCCCGAATCTGGGCAAAATTTCAAGAAAAAATATTGGAAGGAATACCACAAAAAAAGTTAAACATCTTATTAAATATTCCATTTTTGAATTCGGTCCTGAAAAAGAAACTTAAAGTTAAATTAGGGCTTTCCAATGCCAAATATATCGTTTCAGGGGCTGCTCCCCTTTCTGTGGGTATCATGAAATGGTATAAAAAACTTGATATAGAGATCTTGCAGATCTATGGTATGACAGAAGACTGCGCTGTTTCCCATTGCAATTTGCCGGAAAGAAATAAAATCGGTACTGTTGGTAAATTTACGCATGGCGCCCACGGTAAACTTTCTGAAAGTGGTGAAATTTGCATTAAGAACAATTGCCTGCTCCTGGGCTATTACAAAGACCCCGAGGAAACGGCAGCCATTTTTGATGCTGATGGATATCTTAAAACGGGAGATATCGGAGAATATGACCATGATGGCTATCTTACCATAACCGGACGTGCAAAGGATCAGTTTAAAACGGACAAAGGGAAATATATTTCTCCGGCACCCATGGAACTGAAATTATCCAAAAACCCGGATATAGAGCAGGTATGCATCGTAGGGATGGGAATTCCCCAGCCCATTATGCTCGTGATTCCTTCAGCTACAGGCAAAAGCAAGTCCAAAGCAGAACTCAATGAAAGTTTACTGCAGTCAATTCTGGACATCAACCCAGGGCTTGAAAAGCACGAAAAAATAGAAAAAGCCGTGATCATGAAAGAAGATTGGACCCTTGAAAACGGCTTGATGACACCCACCCTGAAGATCAAAAGAAGCCAGGTAGAAAAAATTCACATGCACATGTATCGACAATGGTTTGATTCAGAGGAAAGAGTCCTTTATGAATGAGGGGCTGAAACCCTGAGAGTTGATCAATAAGACTCATACAATCGTTTCAAGTAGCCTGATATGTCTTCTTTAATTGAGGACGAACCACCCATAAAATGATTACTCATATAACTAAAGATCAGTACCGTTCCTTTTTTTGTAATCAAATAGCCGCTTAAATTATAATTATTTGAAAGCGAACCCGATTTGGCACGAATATAGGGCTGCTCCTTGTAATTATTTTTAAGGGTTCCGGTTTTTCCGCCTTCCGGAAAATAACCATATAAGCTCTCTTTGGGAATATCACGATACATTTTTTTAAGCAAATACACCATACTTGCAGGTGTAAACAAATTATACCTGGACAAACCGGATCCATCAACCCACCTTGGATCATGAGGTATCTTTGGTAAATAATTATTCAGTGAATAGTTTATCGCCTCTGAAACACTCAATTTGCCACTTACAGCTCGACCCACCTGCAACATCAGCTGCTCTGCAATGAAATTGTCACTCTCTACAAGCATTTTCGTAAAAAGTGAATCATAGACCGTTCTATGGAAGGGCTTGAATTCGTAAAATTCTTTGTTTGATATGAGGGTGACTTTTGCGCCCAACTCCTGCCCCAAAAGGTCTGCAACCATTTGATTGGAAGTTTTAAACGGTATTTTTTTGTCTTCAAAAGAAGCCTCCTTTCCAACATAAAAAATATTTTCATCCTTTTCTCTCGCCTTGTCAATCTTATCAATTACAAGAACCTTATCGAAAAAAAATGCAGGGGTCACATCAATTATTTCCTTTGTTTTATCTATATGAATGGTGTTTCCATAAACAGGGAAAATACTTTTTTCGGGCATGTAGTCATAAGGATAATCTCCCCATGACCAGCCTTTACCATATGAGGGCTCTTCAATATTTTCATCGATCAAATAAATGTTTTTATTCCATTTTCTCAAAAATTTCAGAGGCTTTGCATCCGTTGAGTCGTTCAAAAATCCAGGGTCGGCCGTCCCCCTGAGAATCAAGGAATCACCGGTTTTATAATATTCAAAACCGGCTACTGAATCTCTCAGTGTTTTCCATGCCGTATAAAAAGTAAACAGTTTGGTATTGGAGGCAGGAGTAAAATATTTTGAACCGTTGAGGTCAATGATGTCCTTTCCTGTTTTGGTGTTGTACACCACAAGGCCCGTAAAATGATGGTTCGCCTCAGATTCTTTGGCTAGCTCCTTTTGCACCTTTTTTGACACAGAGCATCCGGTCAAAACCAAAAAAACAAGAATCACCCAAAAGCAATTATTCCTCAAAATAGTCATCTTTAAACCCAATTAAAAATAATTTTTCCTGCGCACGAGTAACCGCAGTATAAAGCCATCGAAGATACGAAATATCTTCACCATCCGGTAAATAGGGCTGCTCAATAAAAACATGCTTCCACTGCCCCCCTTGCGTTTTATGACAGGTCATGGCATAAGAGAACTTTACCTGAAGGGCATTGAAATATTTATTTTCTTTAACGGCCTTCATTCTTTTGAATTTTGATTTTTCATCCTCATAATCTTTAGATACTTCTTGATACAATTGGTTTGATTCTTCAAATGACAATGACGGGGACTCACTGTGAAGCGTATTGAGCAGCAAGACGGTTTCAAATGGAGCTTGATTATCATAATCCACAAGCCTCATTTTGACTTCAGCAAATTGAAAGCCATACAATTCCTTATAAGAAAAGATCTCCAAAATTTCACCCACATCCCCGTTGGCTATAAATCCCACCTCGGTCGAATCTTTTAACCAGAAATAGTTGTTTTTCACGACCATGACATAGTCTCCTGTGGTAATCTCGTTTTCATATCCCAGAATACTGTTCCTGATCTGTTGGTTGTATTGGTTGGCGCGCTTATTGGACCTCACTATAAATACAGTGTTCTCGACCCCTTCATTGTAAGCATTGTAGATGGCATCCTGAATATCATAACCGTCGGTTAACCTGACTACATCCTTAAAATCAAGATCAAATTGAAACTGATTCAGAAGACCTTGAGATGCCACGTTTCTGATTTGAGTGGCATTGTGAAGAATTCCTGAAAAGGCCAATTGTCGCATCACTTCATCCAGCTCAAGGCTAAAGACCTCCAAACCGAAATTATTCTGAAGATTTGCCCGGTCAAGTGCAGGACTGAGGGTCAATTTAACGGGGGGCAATTGAGCCGTGTCTCCCACCAGGATCAGTCTGCAGTTTTTTCCTGAATACACATAGGATACAAGGTCATACAGCAGCGAATTGTTCTCAAAAAGTCTGGCATCAGGGCTTGAATCGGGTATCATGGATGCTTCATCTACTATAAAAATCGTGTTCTGATGTTTGTTTCTCTGCAACACGAACTGCATTCCTGAATCTGCCTTTTTTTTAGGGTAATAAATTTTTTTATGGATCGTGAAAGCCTGTCGGCCTGAATAAGATCCCATTACTTTTGCAGCCCTGCCCGTGGGTGCCATCAGCACGGAACCAATGCCCAAACTCCTTAAATTAAGAACAATGGTACTTATAATCGTGGTTTTACCCGTGCCTGCATAACCTTTCATCAAAAACAGCCCCCGGCTACCTCCACTGATTACAAAACGAGCCAATTTCAGCAATAAGGCTTCCTGTTTTACCGTAGGCTCGTAAGGAAATGCTTTTATAAATCCTTCATAAAGTTTTGCCGTTTCACTGCTCATGGGTTATAGCCTTTTATTAAATAATCCCTTACAAACTTAATTAGAAATAACTACAGTTCTTCCTTAATGCAGATAACATTTTACAAGCATTTCAAATCAGATTTAGGTGCTTCATTAAATTTGCTCATCCATTTGATTTCCTTGACGATAATCATTTTAAAATTTAGCAGATAAACTAAAAATATTACTTTCGTGATTGAAAAAATTTTGTAGATTTGCCAATACCGTAATCTAAAACAAACTTAAAAATGATTTCTATTTTAATAATTATTGTATCTATTCTTGCCGTAGGAGGATTAGCATACTTAATTGTAAATAAATTACCAGCTAAATTAAAGCCTGTGGTATCAGTAGTGTTATGGGCAGTGATCATCTTCTTTGGCTACAAAATTTATACAAGCATAATGCAGCCGATAAATTTCAATAAAATTAAAAAGCAACGTTACGCTCTGGTGATTGAAAACCTTAAAACCATTCGTGATGCTGAATTGGCCTATGCACAGGTAAACAGAAGATTTACAGACAAATACGATGAACTTATAAGTTTCATTGACACAGCGCAATTTGCCATAACAGAAATCAAGAATATCGTTGTTACTGAACAAAGGGGCAGAATCACCCTTGATGTTGAAAAAAGAGTCGTTGACACCGTAGGTTTTGAACCTGTCCTTAAATCTTTTGAAGGAAGGGATTACAAAAACATGATGAATGTTCCCGGTACAGATGCCAAGTTTGAATTGAAAGTCGGGTCTGTGGAAAAAGTACAGGGGGTAAAAGCCTCTGTGTTCGAGGCAAAGGTGGATAAAGCAGTTGTTCTTAAAGGATTGAATAAAGACCTGATACGTCAGGAAAAAGAAGCCTTAGGTGGAATAAATGTTCCCGGAGAGAGCATATCCGTAGGCTCCTTAGAAGATGTGAACACGAATGGTAACTGGCCTCCTTTCTATGATGGATCAAAAGAAGAAACAGGAGATCAATAAATCAGCAGATTTTATATATCCTCATGAAAATCACTTATCCATCCAACTCAGTTTGGATGGATTTTCTTTTTGTATTCTGAACGAAAATAAAAATCAAATCGAAAAACTTCGGCATTTTTCTTTTGAAGATCAGTCTCCTACTCCTGAAAAACACTTGAATAATGTCATAAACTTATTCAAAGCCGAAAAGGAACTTCAGAAAAGATATAACACTGTCAATATAAGTCATGTAAACCAATTGTCTGAACTGGTCCCAAAGCCCCTGTTTGATGAAACACGGTTGAAGGATTACATCAAATATTCTTCAAAAACATTCGACAATGACTATATTGTTTTTGACGAAATTGAAAATCATGACATGATCAATGTCTATATTCCTTTTGTCAACGTCAATAATTATTTTCTCGAAAGATTCGGCAGCTTTGAATACAAACATTTCTCAACAGTATTGATCAAAAGCCTGCTGGATACTTTTAAATTCAGTGAACACCCGCATATGTTTGCTCATGTAAGAGAAAGGCAGTTTGAACTTGTCGTCATTGCAAACAACAAACTGTTGCTTTACAACAGTTTTAACTACCAGGAAAAGGAAGATTTTATCTATTATATACTTTTTACAGCGGAACAATTAGGCCTCAATCGCGAGAAATTTGAGTTAATGCTTTCAGGTAACATTTCTAAAGAAGGACCGCTCTTTACAATTGCTTACAAGTATGTTCGTAAAGTAAGCTTACTTGAAAACAGGTTCAAATTCAATTTCCCACAAAAGGTCACCGAAGCGTCAAAGAGAAGGGAATTTACTTTATTAAATCAACACTGATGCGAATTGTTTCCGGAAAATTCAAAGGAAGAAGGATCACGGCTCCCGGTAACTTACCTGTGCGACCCACCACAGACATGGCCAAAGAAGCCTTGTTCAATATACTCAATAATACGTACTACTTCGATCAGGTTTCCGTTTTGGACCTTTTTTCTGGCATTGGAAGCATCAGTTTTGAATTTGCCTCAAGAGGTTCAACAGACATTGTTTCTGTGGATGCACATGCCAATTGCGTGAAATTTTTAGACAAGATAAATGCCGAACTCCAGGCCGGTATTAAAACGGTCAAAAGTGATGCTTTTTCTTTTTTAGAAAAGACACATAGAAAATTCGATATTATTTTCGCAGATCCTCCCTACGATATGGAGGCTCATAAATTTAATGAACTTCTAACATTGATTTATGATAAAGACCTGCTGAATGAAGAAGGAATATTGATCGTGGAACACGGCAAAAAAACAGATCTTTCTGAACACCCAAAATTTGAAAGGGTTAGAAAATACGGCAGCAATTTGTTTAGTTTTTTTAAAGCCTGAAGGAGTAAAACGCTGATTTTAGAACATTTCTTGACTCAAACCCTATTCAAGCCAATTTTTGAAATCTTTGACACGCTCTCTGCTCACTATGACTTCAAGTTCCGTAAAACCTTGCAATTTTATCTGTAACCTGCTATTGGTGTATGAAATGATATCTGAAATCGCATTTATATGAATGATAAATTTTCGATTGACCCTGTAAAAATTTTTGGGGTCCAATTGAGCTTCCAATTGCTCCAGGCTTACATCCGTAAGATAATTTTTATTGTTACTTGTATGGCAATATGTCGCCTTGTGGTCACTATAAAAACATATGACATTACTTGCCTCAACAACCCTTAAATGCTGACCTATCTTAAAAGTAAACCTGTTCTTGTATTGTTTATCCAATGGGTTTATTAGCAGCTCTTTAATTTTGTTTATATCAACCAAAATGTTGTTTTTTTCAGGCTTATGGACCTGAAACTTTTCTATGGCTGTTTTCAATTCCTCATCATCAATCGGCTTCAACAAATAGTCTATACTGTTTAATTTAAAAGCCTTTAATGCATATTCATCATAAGCCGTTGTAAAAATAATGGCGCTATTGACTTCTACACGTTCAAAAATCTCAAAGGAGAGTCCGTCCGACAACTGAATATCAAGCAATATTAAATCAGGATGCTCATGCGTTTCAAACCAGTCTACGGCTTCACTTACTGAATGCAGCATTGCCTTTGAATCTATATTGATTTCAGACAACATTCTTTGAAGTCTTCTTGCCGATGGCTTTTCATCTTCTATTATAATTACGTTCATCTTTGTTCAGGGTATTAAATATCAATCGAATTTGTCCTTTTCCATAAATTCCCGAATCTTCTTTTCTTCCCAGTCCCTGGAGAAAAAAATGTTCTTCCCGAATACATGCAGCCAGTGTCCGGCGAGGCCGATACCCCAAAAGAACCAAACCGAGAAATTTTCTAATGTTAATCCGCCAAGATCGAAGGTGCCATTTTCAAAAAACCCTCTGATCGAGCTTCCAAAGGTCAAAAATATATTGACCGCTAAATACCAGAATAAATGCCAATAAAAGCCTTTGATTTGCTTTACGCGCTTTTCAGCCCTTCTGTAAAGTTCTTCGTTTGAATAATTCATTTCCATAATTCTTTGTTTTTTTCATTGTTCATGATTTCCTCAATTTTTCTTCTTTCCCAGGACGAACCCAACCCGAAAGTCACAAAGGCGTGAATGCCTACTCCAATTCCCCACCCTAGCATTGGGAACCAAAACCATTTATAATCCCAATAGGTCATGTAATTGATAAAAATCAAAAACGGATTGACAAGGACATAAGCGATTACATTTGAATAAAAGCCCTTTAGTTCGTCTAACCTTGCTCTGGCTCTCAGGTATTCCTGATCCAATTTGTTTTTTTCTTCTTTCATCTTAATTAATATTTGTCTTTATTGTTCTTCATAATCTCTTTGATCTTTCTTTCCTCCCATGTGCTACCCATGGCAAAAGTGTTTAAAGCCTGTATGATGAGACCTAATCCCCAGCCAAACATAGGAAACCAAAACCACTGAAAATGCCAGGAGGTTCTATAATTCAAAAATATAAAAAAGGGTATCATGATACAATAAGCGACAAGACTGCCGTAAAACCCTTTCAGGTCTTCCAGGCGCTTTTTCGCCCTTAAATATTTGGCACTTTCGTCCATAAAATCTGTTCTCATCGTTTTAATTTTTTGTGATAATAAAGGTAAAGTCACCTTAAAATATTTTTTATTGCTCTCTATTTGCACCTTGCTTGAAGATACCAGATCATATCTCTGCTGAATATTCTTCAGGCCAACCTTCGTGCTTTTCTCAAGGGAGGCCTTTGGGCTATGGGTGTTCTCGACAACCAAGTAGCCTCCATCTTCATAAATATTAATCCTTAGCGGCTGTCTGGAAGTGATCACATTGTGCTTCACAGCATTTTCAAGCAAGAGCTGTAGCGACAATGGAATAATTTTCAATTCCGGATCACTGGCTGCTTCAGGCACATTATACTCTATTGCATCTTCGAATCGCATCTGTAACAACTGCATATATGATTTGGCGAATTTCAATTCTTCATCCAGAGAAGTCAAATCCTTGTCCTTTTGTTCCAGAACATACCTGTACACTTTAGATAACCGGGTGGTGAACTTTTCTGCTTTAAGCGGATTTTCCCCGATAAGCGATGTCAATACATTAAGGCTGTTAAATAAAAAATGTGGATCTAGTTGATTCTTCAATGACTCGAATTTCGCCATCTGGTTCTTGGCCACAATCTGAGATTCCTTGACCTTGGTCTTTTGGTACTTGTTATAAAAGTAAATGAAATGGAATACAATCAAGGCAGTAAGTGTGACCCATATGCCAAAATAATAATCATTGATGTGTTCGTCTTGCCAAAAGTAACCAAAGGACATTCCCAGATAAAAAACTGCAATGGACATTCTTATGAGAAACAATCCGACCATTGTAATGACCAAGGCGCCGATAATTCCGATCACAATCCTTTGAGCCATCTGCCCTTCCTTCCATTTAACCGTCTCAAGGAATTTAAAATAGCTCATGTTTGAAAAACCAAGAACAAAAGAGTACAGCTGATAAAAAGCAAATTCTATAAAAAAATCATTAAAACTATCATATTGGTATTTGTGATTCAAACCACTACCAATGATAAAGATGACAGTTCCGACAAGGAAAAGAATTAGAATATTTTTAAGATTGCTATTCATCGCGATTCAATTGGAATTTTAAAATTTAATCTCAAATGTAAGATCTTTACCGCTGACTTCAAATTTTGCATCACTAAACCTCGGAGGACCAAAGTTCATAACATTATTGCTCGATCCGTAATTCTCCTCAGGCATTCCGTTAGGTGAAAAATCCATTTGCCCGTTACTGTTTTTGTCATGAAAGCAGGTGATGGCATAAATGCCCTCTGGAACATTGTTAAAAGTGACTTCCACTACTCCTCCTGCTGCACTTGCATTTCTTGTCTGAAATGGTTTTCTGCTGGAAAAATCATTCTCTGAGCTGTACATGGCAAAATAAACCGTACCCGTTTCAGGTTGAATCTGATTCACCAATGCCTTTATCGTATAGGTCTGCTCCATACTTTGTGTCAGTTCGTTGTTAGAATTACTTTGTGCCTGGGTAAATGAAGTAATCAGGTAGAGTACTGTGCTTATAAAAATACGTATCATCTGTTATATATTTTAAGTTAAAAAAATTTGATGAAACAAATATCCCATGAAAGGCCGTATTTAAAAATTTACATTTACTGAATTGTAATATATTTAGGACGAATTGTAATATGAGGCAGGTATTGAATTATTAAATCCTTTTCAAGGAAAAATAATAATCGGTAACATTTCTTTAATTTTGACTACTAATTAGTAAATCAACTATTGGTGACCAAGGAACTTAAAAAAAAATTCGCAGAAGAATTGGAAAAGAATCAGGGTATCATTCACAAGGTATGCAGGTCGTATACTAATAGTGAAGCGGCTCATAAAGATCTTTTCCAGGAGATTACGATTCAATTATGGAAAGCATACCCAAAGTTCAGAGGAGATTCAAAATTTAGCACGTGGATGTACCGGGTATCTTTCAATACGGCCATCTCACTATATAGAAAATCAAAAAGAAACGTTGAAACGACCCAAATCTATGACAATTTAAAAGAACTGGAGTACCAGGATTACGATGAGTCACCAGACAAACAACTTGAGCTTTTATACAAGGCCATATACAGTCTCAATGATATTGAAAAGGCACTGGCCCTGATGTATCTCGAAGATAAATCTTATAAAGAAATTGCTAAAACCTTAGGGATTAGCGAAGTAAATGCGAGAGTGAAGATGAACAGAACCAAAACGAAATTAAAAAATATTCTAAATCCATAATGATGCAAAACCTAGACAGCTTAAAAGACTTATGGAGACAACAAGGAGAATCCCATATCAAGTTCTCTCAGGAGGACATTCAAAAAATGGTCAGAAAGAGATCATCATCCATTGTCGTATGGATTTTGATCATCAGTGTCTTGGAGTTTTTGTTACCCAACCTGATCTTTCTATTCACAGATTTTGAATCTACCCTTGAATTTCACAGTAAATACGGAATGAGCAGGATCATGGAAGTCTATTTGACGGTGCACGTGATTATAATTTTTGGTTTTATTTATGTATTCTACAAAAATTATAAAAACATTTCTGCAGAAAGTGAAGTTAAAGAATTATTGAGCAATATTCTGAAAACAAGAAGAACGGTTAAATATTATATCTATTACAACTTGGCCATGATGGTCGTTATTGGTCTGAACATGTTTTACAAAGTATATCATTCGCCCGTCTTTCTTGAAGAACTGCCGGATAACAGCAATATGCTTTTGATCTGGACCATTTCAGTACTGCTCCTTTGCCTTGCCGTTTTTGTTTTCTGGATCATTTACCGGGTCATGTATGGCTTCTTTTTGAAAAAACTCAAAAAGAATTATGCTGAACTCTTATCAAATGAATCTTTATAGCAGGGCAATATCACCTTTGCCCTCCCTTACAATGGTAATCTCGGCTTCAGACAGATCAACAATGGTTGAAGCGACATTACCCCCATAACCCCCGTCTATGACAAGGTCCACTTTGTCTTTCCACTTTTCGAAAATGAGTTCGGGGTCGGTAGTGTATTCGATCACTTCGTCCTCATCATAAATAGAAGTTGAAACAATTGGGTTACCCAACTGCTGAACAATGGTCCTGATAATGTTATTATCAGGTATTCTGATCCCTACTGTTGTTTTCTTCTTGAAGGCTTTTGGCAGGTTATTATTTCCTTTTAGGATAAAGGTAAAAGGTCCCGGTAATGCCCTTTTTAAAATTTTATATGTCGCATTGTCGATCTGCCTCACATAAGCCGACAAATTACTCAAGTCATAACAGATAAAGGAAAAATTAGCCTTTTCCAGTTTTACCTGTTTGATTCTAGCAATTTTCTCCAATGCCCTGGTTTTGGTAATATCACAACCTAATCCGTAAACAGTATCTGTTGGGTAAATGATAAGCCCCCCTTTGCGCAATACATCTACCGCCTTTTCAATGGCCTTGGGATTCGGGTTTTTATCATAAATTCTTATTAATTCTGACATGGTTGCAAAAATAATTTGAAATAAAGCCTTATAAAGTTACGAATAAAAAAAGCTGCATCAATATGACACAGCTATAAATTCTATTGAGCTTCGAACATCAGTCAACGACCAGCCTGAAGCCTTCACCATGAATATTGATGATCTCTACTTTTGCATCCGGCTTCAGGTATTTTCTTAATTTCGCAATATATACATCCATACTTCTGGAAGTAAAATAATTGTCATCTCTCCATATTTTAGTTAGAGCCAATTCCCTGGGTAGGAGATCATTCTTGTACATGGCCAGCAGTTTTAACAATTTATTTTCTTTTGGAGACAACTTTCTAGGCTCCTCCCCTTTGAAGGACAACTGCCGCAGCTTAGAATTCAAGTGGAAATCACCAATTTCGAACTCAAACTGATTATCATCATTCGCAGCATCTGTTTCTTTTCTTTGCATTATTGCCTTGATCTTATGCAATAGAATTTCAGAATCAAAAGGTTTGTTTAAATAATCATCCGCACCTACCTGATAACCCTTAAGCACATCTTCTTTCATCGATTTGGCCGTCAGGAAAATAAGCGGAATGTCCTGATTTACGGATCTTATATCCTTGGCAAGTGAAAAACCATCTTTTTTTGGCATCATCACATCAAGGATACAAATATCAAAATCATCGTTTTTAAAAGCGATCAATCCGTCTAAACCATCCTTTGCGTGGTGTACATCGTAATCATTTAATTCTAAATAATCTTTCAAGACCGTTCCAAAATTAGGATCGTCTTCTACAAGTAATATTTTTTTATTTGCCATATTAATTGATTTAAATTATTGGTAATTTCAACGTGAAGGTACTTCCTTTTCCTTTTTCACTTTCCACAAACACATGTCCCTGATGCTTTTCTATGATACTTTTGACATAAGAAAGTCCAAGCCCGTGACCTTTGACATTATGAATATTTCCAGTTTGTTCCCTGTAGAACTTATTAAAAATCTTGCGCTGCACATTTTTTGACATGCCAATGCCCCTGTCTGATATTTTTATAATCAGTTTGTTCCCTGCATTAACCGTTTCAATGGATATTTTTGGGGAATCCTCTGAGTATTTTATGGCATTATCCAAAATATTCGTTATTACATTAGTCATATGAAATTTACTCGCAAGAATCTCACTTTGTTGCGCTTCAAAATTCTTTTCAATAAAACCATCTCTGTTCTTGACAATTAAATCAACGTGTGAAATCGCATCTTCTAATATGTCGTGAATATCCACCACATCCTTACTGAGATCTATCTGATTCTTCTCTAATTTCGAAATCCTCAATACATTTTCCACCTGGGCATGCATGCGTTTGTTCTCTTGCCGAATCATTTCGGCATAGCGAGTCACCTTTTTTTCATCTCCCAGAATTTTGGGGTTTCTTATTGAATCTATTGCCAAATTGATCGTTGCTATTGGTGTTTTGAACTCATGGGTCATATTATTTATAAAGTCCGTCTTTATTTCTGAGATTTGTTTTTGTCTGATCAACTGGTACAAAGCACTGGCAAAAGACAAAATGATAATAAATATAAAAACTGCCGACAAAATCAATATCCAGGAAATTGTTGACAGGATATACTCTTTCTTTTCCGGAAAACTGACGTACAGATCATAATCACTTGTATCATCCGTTACAAAAAGCGGTACCTTATAGGTATAACCTTTTTTTTGAACGAACCCGTCAGACTTCACTTTCGTGATCAATTCATCATTAAAAACACCAAACTCAAATTTTGTCGCAATGTTTCTGGCTGACAACTCATTGTCCAGATTCATCCTGATCTCATTATTTCTTACACGATCATGTATCGGTGTTCTTGAGACAATATTCTTGAATATGCTTTCCAGCTCAAGCTTGTCGTACTTGTCAAGCCTTTCCACCTTGACCATCCGGTCCTTGGGAGAGAGTTCTGAAAAATCCTTAGAATTGAACTCAATTTTTTCTATTTGTGTCTCCTCACGACTCAGAAAAGTCTTAAAATTAACTGTATCAGCTTCAAAAGGAGAAAATTGAGACTTGTAATTATTTTCCAGGATACTCTGCCTGAATGTAAATATTTCGTTCCTACTCGTATCTATCTGCTGAAAAACAAAATCTCTTACATTGCTCTCTTTCGTCTTCTGCATGCTGTCAATCAGTGGCGCATATTTCGAAATATTTTCTCTAAATTCTCTTTTTTGAATATTTTCTGATACCCTTGCCAGCGCAAACTTCACGCTTGTTGAAAACTGCTCTTCCCTCATTTCTATAGAAGAACGGATCCAGAATATCTGAACCACAATGATCCCAAGCAACGCACTGACCATCATTATAACTAAAAGTACGAAAATTCGTTTACTCATTATAACAAATTTATATTTTCTTTATGATATTTTTAATGTTTTAACAAATCTTAACGAACATTTCAATTTATTTAACATTAAATTTTATCGAAAGAGATTTTTTTAAGGAATTTAAAGGATAAGCTGTTCATGTATTTCCCTGACCCTTTCCAAGCTTTTTTTGAGATCTGTATTGTGGATCACAAAAGTTGCTTCGCGTAACTTTAAGGAGTCACTCATTTGATTTTCAATACGTTCCGTAATATTTTTTTTTGAAAGACCATCTCTTTTCATAACCCGCTCAATTCTTGTTTCAAGGGGGGCAGTGACCAGGATTACGGCATCAAAAAATCGCTGCTTTTTGTTTTCATAAATCAGTGCACTTTCCTGCAACACATAGGGGGCGTCTTGCAAACCTGCCCAATTCCTGAAATCATCCTCAACTGCCGGATGTACGAGGGCATTGAGCTGTTTTAACTTTTGTTTGTCCTTGAAGACTATCCCGGCAATATAGGGTCGGTTGAGATCCTTACCCTTGAACGCTTCTTTGCCAAACAGGTCAACAATTCCATGACGCAAGGGCAGTGAATCCTGCATAAGCTTTTTAGCTTGGTCGTCAGCATAATACACCGGGACATTAAGTGTTTCAAACATTTTGGCGATTGTGGTTTTTCCACTTCCAATACCCCCGGTTAAACCAACAATTTTCACAATATAAATTTTTAAGTTCTAATGGCTCTCATTACTTTTTAATCAGAAACTCAATTTTATTGGGTACGATCTTCACGTCGTGAATAATCTCGGGTTTATCCACCAATTTCGGAATAAGATAATCAAGATTATTATCTTCAGTTTGTTTGTAATCACATTGCACCCTGAAAGCGTTTTCAGGAATCTTGTTGTAATCCTTAAGAGCCACTTGGTAAACCACTTTGACCTCTTTCGGAAAGGTACTGATGATCACTCCTCTTGGCAAATTGATCACATCAAAGGACAAATTATAAGAACCATCAGTAATTTTGTCAACATCGCCTTTTATCATGACTTCATCTGCTGAAAGCACCACAGCTTCATTTGGGCTTAGCAATTTGACCCTTTTCTCAAAAGAATCAGAAATATTCCTGAGTTCTATCGCCTCCGTAAAAATTTCATCGATCGTATCAATCACTTTTGCCGGACCTGAAATACTGATTTCGCCCGGACCCAAGTCATAGGGCTTCACAAAATTATAGCCCGTTTTAAACTGAAATATGACCTTAGATTGCACAGTAACCTTTTTTGATTTTTTAACTCCAAGGTCAAAAAATAAAGTGTCTGGCTCTACATTAAGTACAACAGTCTCTGCTGAGAGCTGGGCCTGTAAATAATTCAAATTGGAACGCGTTTCACTGAAAAAGAATGTCCCTTCCTTTCTTTCGATCTCCGTCAGTGAATAATCAAGTGTCCTTTTTTTGAAGCCATAATTCAACAGTTTGAAGCCTGTAGTTTTCAAGGTAAGATTGACCTTGCTATCGGGCTGATTCTGTATCAGCTTGTTTTTTGGAATATCTGAATAAACAAGTTCAAATTCAATATCTGTTATATATTCCTTCTGTAGTTTTATCAAAGACCAAAACAATA
>CBDUAP010000026.1:0-22098 GCA_965365165.1 uncultured Flavobacteriaceae bacterium | reverse complement strand
ATACGCATCATCAAGGAACATTATCAGGTAACAGGCTCCTGTTTTCCATTATACTTAATATCATCATTACTGCTTCGCAGGTTATTGGTGGTATTATTTCAGGGAGTTTGGCGCTTATATCGGATGCCGTACATAATTTATCGGATGTTATTTCCTTAATCATCAGTTATGCTGCCAACTTATTGAGCCGTAAAAAAAAGCAGACCCTGCATCAAACCTTCGGATTTAAAAGAGCAGAGATCATTGCGGCCTTTATCAACTCAGCGACTTTAATTGTAATTGCTGTATTTTTAGGTATAGAGGCCTTTAAAAGACTGAGCAACCCACAGGAAATTGCAACCGAAATTGTAATCTGGCTTGCTTTTATTGCCATATTAGGCAACGGATTGAGTGTATTGTTACTCAAACGGGATGCAAATCACAATTTAAACATGCGATCGGCATATCTGCACCTGATCACTGATATGCTAACTTCAGTAGCGGTGCTGACTGGTGGCTTATTGATGAAATATTACCAGATATTTTGGATAGACGCCTTGCTTACAATTATTATTTCAGTTTATTTATTATATATGAGCTGGGAAATATTTATTGATTCCTTAAAGATTCTGATGTTGTTTGCACCAAAACATTTAGAGATAGAGGAGATTCAAAACGAAATTTTAACCTTAGATGAGATTTCTAACATCCATCATGTCCATATTTGGCAACTCAATGACCATGATATTCATTTTGAAGCACATATTGAGTTTAAAAAGGATATAAGATTGTCTGAATTTGATGAAATTTGTGCCAGAGTAGAAAAAATATTACTGGACTCATTTCACATAAACCATTCAAACCTGCAACCGGAATTTGAACGGGATGATCATAAGGATTTTATTATCCAGGATTAAGCAAAAGATTACACTACAATGAAATGGACCTTAAAAGAATTTAACGATCTAACTGTTAAAGAATTACACGATATTCTCCAGTTAAGGATCAATGTTTTTGTTGTAGAGCAAAATTGCCCTTATCCTGAACTTGACGGAAAAGACGAAGCAGCCTATCATTTTTTTGCAAGCACTGAGGATGGATCAAAAAAAATTGTGGCTTATACAAGAATATTTGGTCCGGGTGATTATTATAAAGAAGCTGCAATTGGCAGGGTAGTGGTGGATGAAAATTATAGAAAGGACGGTCTGGGATATGAGCTCATGTCAAGATCCATTGAACAGGTTGAAACACTTTTTAATACCAAATCCATTAAAATTGGGGCCCAGGCCTATTTACAGAAATTTTATGAATCCCTGGGTTTTAAGCCAACGGGGCAGGACTATATAGAAGATGGTATTCCTCACATGTATATGAGCAGGGGCTGATATTTTTAAAAAAGGAAGCTTCCGTTTACTTTTTTATCTGACGTACATCAATATAGGTGGCATAAGGCTATCATGTCTGAAATAGTGTTTTTTGTTGATAACAATCTTTAGTTCAATAAGAATAATTACCCGCAAAAATTCCTATTTTAGCTTTCTACAATTATTAGTAAAAAAGTAAAAATACACAAAGTTCGATTATGGCAGAAGACAAAGAAAAAACAGCAAAATTAAAGGCATTACAGTTAACTCTTGATAAACTTGATAAAACCTATGGAAAAGGCTCTGTCATGAAGATGGGTGATGTTGCCGTCCAGGATATCGATGTGATCCCATCAGGATCATTAGGCCTTGATATTGCCTTGGGGGTAGGCGGCTATCCCAGAGGAAGGGTTATTGAAATTTTCGGTCCTGAATCTTCAGGTAAAACCACGCTGGCCTTGCATGCTATGGCAGAAGCTCAAAAAGCAGGCGGAATTGCTGCATTTATAGACGCTGAACATGCTTTCGACAGGTTTTACGCAGCAAACCTTGGTGTTGATATAGATAATTTAATCATTTCCCAGCCTGATTACGGTGAACAAGCCCTGGAAATTGCAGATAACCTGATTAGTTCCGGAGCGGTCGATGTCGTCATTATTGATTCGGTTGCGGCCTTGACGCCAAAAAGTGAGATTGAAGGTGAAATGGGTGATTCTAAAATGGGACTACATGCGCGTTTGATGTCCCAGGCTTTAAGAAAATTGACAGGTACCATCAATAAAACAAATTGTACGGTGATTTTCATTAACCAGCTGCGAGAGAAAATAGGAGTGATGTTTGGCAATCCGGAAACCACAACAGGAGGAAATGCCCTTAAATTTTATGCATCAGTCAGGCTTGACATCAGGAAAAGAACGCAGATCAAAGAGGGAGACCGTGTTTTAGGAAACAGAACCAAGGTTAAGGTTGTTAAGAACAAAGTAGCCCCGCCTTTTCAAACCACAGAATTCGATATCATGTACGGTAAAGGAGTATCTAAAGTTGGAGAGATTCTTGATTTAGGCGTTGAATTGGATATTGTAAAGAAAAGCGGTTCCTGGTTTAGTTATGCTGATACAAAACTAGGTCAGGGGCGTGACGCGGTTAAAAACCTGATCGCCGATAATCCTGAACTTGCAGAGGAGCTTGAGCAGAAGATTATTGAAGCGATAAAAGCACAATAAAAAAAGTATTTGCATGAAAAAAGCGCCTAGAAGGCGCTTTTTTTATTTTAACTAAAGGGTTTATTTATTTACCTCTTTAATGTATTTTTCTAATGCCATGGTCATTGAAGGCGTTTCTACAGAAGGCGCTGCAATATCAATTTTTAAACCAGCTTCTTCTGCTGCTTTTACGGTTGAATTTCCGAAAACGGCAATTCTTGTATTATTTTGTTTGAATTGAGGAAAATTTTCAAACAAGGACTTTATTCCACTTGGACTGAAAAACACCAGCACATCGTAAAAAACGTTTTCAAGATCAGAAAGGTCACTGATCACTGTTCTGAATAAAATAGCCCTTTTCCATTCAACGTTCAGACTGTCCATATTATCGATCATGGTCTGTTTGACCTTATCAGAACTCGGTAACAGAAATTTTTCAGTTTTGTGTTTTTTAATCAATGGCATCAGGTCATCAAATGTACGTGTCCCCACGTATATTTTACGCTTTCTGTAAACCACATATTTTTGTAAGTAGTAGGCCACAGCTTCAGATAGACAGAAATATTTCATTTCGTCAGGAATCGTGACTCGCATTTCATCGGCCAGCCTGAAATAATGGTCAACAGCATTTCTACTTGTAAAAATTACAGCAGAAAAGCTTAGAAAATCAATTTTTTGATTTCTTACGGCTCTTGAAGATTCTCCTTCAACGTGAATAAAAGAGCGAAAATCAATTTTCACTTTTTGCTTATCCATGAGGTCAAAATAAGGAGATTGTTTTGCCTGAGGAGCAGGCTGTGAAACTAATATAGTTTTTACTTTCATATGATTTTGTTTAATCAATAAACAGTTTATAAATAACTATAATGGGTGATAATTCAAGGGCGCAAAGGTACAAAAATAAATAAAACAAATTGTTAAAACTTAATTTTTCATTTTTGATCAGTACAAAGTAACGAAATAAAGCAATAGCGGCACAAGCTACTATACTGAAAGTTATCAAGAACTTATGAATAAGGCCTACGCTGTAACTGGCCAAAACCAACAATGGAAAGATAAGTACAGATATTAGTGCTAAGTTGCTTATTTTCAGAAATGTAAAATATTTTTGACTTTCTTCTAAACTGAAAATATTACCGAGAAAAAGACCTAGAGAATAGCGTAAAAGGAAATACGCAGCCGTCAAAAACACGATTTGAAAATAGAAGCCTAACTGATTGTCCACAAGGGGCGAGTCAAAGGCCTTGTAGCCGAAAAATATAGACAAAGAAATGTTAAAAATAATGATGAAAAAGAAAATCGCATGAAACCAGTTGAAAATTAAAGGTTTGGTTTTTAGATAATCGGTATAATATTTTTCTGAATAAATTAATGAGAACAGTTTGCTGAACCTTTCTGAAAAATAAAATTGTAAAACAGCGATCAGAACAAGTATGAGCATGAAAAATATGGTAAGCCAGTCACTTGTAGACGATATTTTTTGCAATCCTTCAAACATGATCAATCATTATTGGTTAATACATCAAACAATACCGGAACCTTGTTTCCCTGGAAACCTTCCAACATATCGTAAAACTCCAGAGCAACCCTGAAGGTAACTTTGTCTTGCTTATTTAGCTCAGGAACCTCAAAAGAGGCATTCAGCCTTACTTTCTGATATGCCTTTAAGGGTTTCAACATACCTGTCTCAAGGGGAACCTTCGCAAGTATTTTGTTCTTATAACCCTGAAAAACACCTATGAAACGAACCCCTTCAAAATTAATATTTTTAGCATAAGTATTGGTCAATTGGAATTCAAAATTGTTTTTACCATTTTTGAAATTTAAGTGTTCCTTGTCAATGACGCATTTGACCTTCTCAAAAGTATGGTAGTCAGTAATGAGTTTTCCATGAATCACGGCGTCTCCCTTTACTGCCAATTTTGGTTGCTCCTTGATGAGTTTTCCGGCACTATATACATCTTTCCCTTGAATTTGAGCTTCGAAATCAAGCAAATTATACTGACTTTGACGTCCTTTAAGAACACTGTAAGAATGCGTTTGAATACCGGTATAGAAATTGTAAAGTGAAGCATTGCGGTATGAATTGACAAAAACAATTGGTTTTCCTTGGGTGTTTTTTTGAAGCTCAGGTATCCATTGCCGGGCGATGTGGGGCTCCAGGGCAAGTGGCGAAACTTCAGGAAGAGCCATAAAAACTCTTATGATAAGAAAAAAACCAAGTTGCACAGACCCCAGAATGACCAACCATTTTCTGGCTTTCTTGTTTTGAACAAAATAAGGAAAAGTAATCAGGATTAGTGGTATTGATATGACCACAAGCCATTGTGCCTGAGGTTGTGATTTAAAGGTAGTGGCCAAGAAAAAAACAAAGAACCCGTAAACGATGAATTTTAGGGACCTTTGAAACTGATTTGTTGATTTTTGCCTGATAAAAGCCTTATAAATGACAGGAAAAGTAATTCCTACAACGGCAATCATATTAACGAAATGACTCAAAGTATTTAAAATGCTGTAAGGTTTTTTACTTCTTTCTTTCAAATGGTAAACAAAGGAAGGGAATTCATTCTCATATTGCCAAAGCAGATGGGGTATAAAAAGTAAAAGACCGAGAAGTCCGGCCATCCAGAAATTCCGGTTTTTTAATAATTTCCAGTTCGAAAGCACAACAAAGCCAATAACCAGAATTCCGTGGTATTTACTGTAAAGCATTCCGGCCATGGAGCAACCCAGTAAAAGGCTATTGAACAGGCTATCCTGATCCAGAAACCGTTTTAAGGACCATATGAACAGCGCTGTGAACAACAGCAACGGAGTATCCGGGGTGATGATAAAGCCAAAGACCTGCATCAAGGCTAGCGATACGATGAGTAGGTAAAACAAAGTGACGTATTCCCATTTTTCCTTTAAATCAATGGTATCCCAGATGATCCATATCATCAGGGTAAAGCCTAAAGTACTCATGAAACGCAGGCCTAATTCACCGTTAAAAACAAGATCACTTAATTTTACCCAAAGCGCCACCATCGGAGGATGGTCAAAGTATCCGAATGCCATGTTTTTTGACCAGACCCAGTAATAAGCCTCGTCTTCAAAAAGCGCTGTAAAAGTACCTTGTAAAACATTGATGACAAAGAACAGTAAAAGAAAGATAACAAACTGATATCTTGAATTTTTTAATATTTTCATTAAGCAGATTCTTAACACAAAATTAGCAATAATTTATTTTACCTTTGCCTATTCAAAATAACAATTATGCAGGATACCCTGGTAATCATTCCAACCTATAACGAGAAAGAAAATATAGAAAACATCATAAGGGCTACATTTTCTCAAAATAAAAAATTTGACATCCTGATTGTGGATGACAGCTCTCCGGATGGCACTGCCGATATTGTAAGAAACTTGCAAAAAGAATTTTCTGACAGACTTTTTTTAGAGGTAAGAAACAAAAAAGAAGGCCTGGGGAGGGCTTATATTCAAGGGTTTAGGTGGGCGATCAAGCGAAAATACGACTACATCATTGAGATGGACGCTGATTTTTCTCATAACCCTAAAGATCTGGAACGACTGTACAACAAATGTGCCATTGAAGGGGCAGATTTATCTATTGGTTCAAGGTATTCTCAGGGAGTGAATGTGGTAAACTGGCCAATGAAAAGGGTCTTGTTATCCTATTTTGCTTCGAAATATGTACAGATTGTGACCGGAATGCCTTTTCACGATACCACGGCCGGATTCGTTTGTTACAGAAGGAAAGTCTTGGAAAAGATTCAATTGGATAAAATAAAATTTGTTGGATATGCATTTCAGATCGAGATGAAATTCAAGGCCTGGAAACACGGATTCAGCATCAAAGAGGTTTCCGTGATATTTACAGACAGAACGCTGGGTGAATCCAAAATGAGTAAGACAATTATTACCGAAGCCATTTTTGGAATTATAAAAATGCGCTTTGCAGGCCTTCCAAAATCAAATAAAAATATAGCTCAGGCATCATGAAGTCAATATTAATAAGAAATGCAAAGGTGGTTAATGAAGGCACAACATCCCGGCAGGATGTTTTGATAGAAGGTGATTTTATCAAGGAAATCAATGATGAGATTGTTGATTTTCCTTTCAATACAACCATTATTGAGGCAAAGAACAAACTTTTGATCCCCGGGATTATCGATGATCAGGTTCATTTTCGTGAACCAGGCTTAACGCACAAGGCCGACATTGCATCAGAATCAAGGGCCGCAGTGGCAGGAGGGATCACTTCGTTTATAGAAATGCCCAATACAATACCTCAGGCTACGACCCAGAAATTGCTGGAAGATAAATTCAAAATAGCGGCAAAAAATTCGTTTGCAAACTATTCATTTATGATGGGTGGCACGAATGATAATCTGGAGGAACTTTTAAAGACAAATCCTAAAAAAGTAGCAGCCATAAAACTCTTTTTAGGGTCTTCAACGGGAAATATGCTGGTAGATGATGAAGAAGTTCTTGAAAAAATATTTTCATCAACAAAGCTCTTAATCGCTGTCCACTGCGAAGACGAGACGACTATAAAAAATAATTTAGACAAGCAAAAAAAGTTATATGGCGATGATATCCCCATTGAATTGCATCCTGTGATCAGAAGTGCTGAAGCCTGCTATTTATCTTCTTCCAAAGCGATCGCTCTGGCTAAAAAAACAGGGGCAAGGTTGCATGTTTTTCATTTATCGACAGCTAAGGAAACAGCACTTTTTACCAATGAAATACCGCTGGAAGAAAAGCAAATTACCGCAGAGGTGTGTATACATCATTTGTGGTTTGATGACAGTGATTACGAAGATAAGGGAACATTGATCAAATGGAATCCCGCAGTGAAATCCAAGAAAGATAAAATTGGGCTGTGGAAGGCCTTGCTGGATGACCGTATAGATGTGATTGCCACAGATCATGCACCCCATACCCTAGACGAAAAGCGGCAGGTGTATACGAAAGCACCAAGTGGAGGCCCTTTGGTACAGCATGCCCTTTTGGCGATGCTGGAGGCTGTAGGGGAGAAAAAGATCAGCCTTGAGAAAATGGTTGAAAAAATGTGTCACAATCCTGCAAAACTTTTTAAAATTAGCAAAAGAGGCTTTATAAGACCGGGCTATTATGCTGATTTAGTGTTAATTGATACAAATCAGTCACAAACCGTGGACAAAGAGAATATTTTGTACAAATGTGGATGGTCTCCTTTTGAAGGTACTACATTTGGTTCATCGGTGACCCATACTTTCGTAAATGGACAGCTTATTTTCCACAAAGGAACGTTTAACAACAAAATAAAGGGACAAAGATTAAAATTTGATCGATGAGAAAGCAAGTAATATCTTTTATGATCATCATGGCTTTTTTGGGATGCGATAGTAAGGTAAATTATGAAAAACCTGAAAATCTGATTCCTAAAAAGCAAATGATAGACCTGCTTTATGATATGCACCTGGCCATTGGAACCTCAAATGTTCAGAATGTCAAGTATGAGAAAAACAGGAACTATATGTCTTTGGTCTATGAAAAATATGGTATTGATAGTGTTCAATTCGCCATGAGTAATATTTATTATACCTCAAATATCAATGAATATGAAGAGATCTTTGAAAGTGTGCAGGAAAGATTGAAAAAACTACAGGATTCTTTGGTTAAGGCGGCTGATTCTTTGGTTCGTGCCAAAAGGGCACCCAATTTAATTGACAAGCCCATGGATAGCATTCCGCAATAAGGGTCTTGATCAGTTTTTAAAATGTTCGGCAGTTCTTTGTACAGAAGAAGCAATATCCTCAAATTCAAAATCCAATTCATTTTTAATTTTTGATGCATCGTATGGATGATCCGATACAGATGATCTTGCCGAATATTTGGTCAGCAGGGGCGTTGAGAGGGTTATTTTGCTTCTAATATATTCTAGGCGCCAAATAATTTCACCCATCCATTTTGACACCCTGATCCTTGGTTTTTCTTTGCCCAAGGCCTCTGAAATCATTGACAATACTACTTTAAATGAAAGATTCTGTGCTACCAGGATATAGCGTTCATTTGAAATATTTGAATCCATCAAACGCTGCATCACATTCACAACGTCCTGAACCCCAACAAACCCTGTGACACCTTCAGTATAGAATTTAAGCCCCTTGTTTACTTTACTGAACATCTTTCCAGATCCTTTATGCCAAAAACCGGAACCTAAAATAACGCCTGGATTCACAATTACAACCGGGACACCCTCTTGTGAAGCACGCCATACCTCCATTTCAGCGCCGTATTTGGTAATGGCATACCCACTTTTGAAATTTTCGTTGTTCCAGTTGTCTGATTCATTGACCAGTACCCCGTTCTGACCTTTTTCAATGGCAGCAACCGAACTTACATAACAAAGTTTTTTGACATGGTTCGCGATACACAAATTAACAATGTTCATGGTTCCTTCTATATTTACCCGTCTCATGTTATGATAATCGGAGGCTACAAAAGAAACCATGGCAGCACAGTGATAAACACGCGTGATTTTATCAAAGGCCACTTCGAGTTCAGGGATATTGTTCAGATCAGCCTCCACCCAACGAATCTTGTTAAAAAGGGCTTCGGCCTCTTTGGTATAATGTCCAAAAACTTTTTTAACGGCATTGAGATTGCTGTTCTGTGTGTGGATCGCCCGTATCCTGTCATTATTCAATGAAAGATGGTATAGGAGGTGTGAGCCTACCAATCCAGTGCCGCCTGTAACTAAAATCATGTTACGAAAATAAACAATTGATACGTAAAAGGTATCCCGGTTCTCCTATAAATTAGAACTAATTATGTGTGATATATGATTTCTGTAAACCCTAAATTTTTATATTTGCTGAAATTTTTTATGATGACAAAGAACTTTGTTGAAGAGCTAAGATGGCGGGGGCTTTTACACAATATCATGCCGGGAACAGAAGAGCAGTTGCAAAAAGAAGTAACAACGGCTTACATTGGTTTTGATCCTACTGCAGATTCGCTGCACATTGGTAGTCTGGTACAGATCATATTATTGATGCACTTCCAGAAATCCGGGCACAAGCCTATTGCACTTGTAGGAGGTGCAACGGGAATGATTGGTGATCCGTCAGGAAAGTCAAATGAAAGGAACCTCTTGGACGAAGCGACTCTCGAAAAAAATATTGAAGGTGTCAAAAATACCCTGGAGCGATTCATCAACTTTTCAGGGGATGTTGAGAACGCTGCAGAACTGGTCAACAATTACGACTGGATGAAGGACCTTACATTTTTGGAATTTGCCAGGGATATAGGCAAACACATCACCGTGAATTACATGATGGCCAAAGACTCGGTTAAAAACCGGATCAATGCAGAGTCAAAAGAGGGCATGAGTTTTACAGAATTCACGTATCAATTGGTTCAGGGTTATGATTTTCTGCATCTATACACCCATAAAAATTGTAAACTCCAAATAGGAGGCAGTGACCAGTGGGGGAACATTACAACAGGTACTGAACTGATTCGCAGAAAGGTACAAGGCAAGGCCTATGCACTTACCAGCCCCTTGGTGACCAAAGCCGATGGCACAAAATTCGGAAAGACCGAAGGAGGCAATATCTGGCTTGACGCCAAAAGGACCTCCCCTTATAAATTTTACCAGTACTGGCTCAACGCCTCAGATGTTGATGCCGAGAACTATATCAGGATCTTTACTTTTTTAGATAAAAAAACGGTTGAAAAACTGGTCGAGGAGCACAAGCAGGCCCCACACCTTAGGCTGTTGCAAAAGACTGTGGGCGAGGAGGTCACAGTGATGACTCATGGGGTTGAGGCCTATGAAAATGCAGTAAAAGCGTCTCAGATATTATTCGGAAAATCGACTGCAAAAGAACTGAAGCTCCTTGATGAGCAGACTTTCCTTGATGTCTTTGAGGGTGTTCCGCAGGCTGAATTATCAAAAGCAGAACTGAAAGAGGGGTTTGGTATTGTCGAGGCACTCCATGAGAAATCAGGATTTTTGAAGTCCAACGGAGAAGCCCGGAGGGCCCTAAAAGAAAATTCAATTTCTGTTAACAAGGAAAAGGTACAGGAAGGTTTTCTGTTGGGCAACAAAGACCTGATTGCCGATAAATTTGTCTTGTTGCAACGCGGTAAACGCAATTACTTTTTATTAAAGGTAATTTCTTAATAAAACCTGACAGGTTAAAAAGCCCGTCAGGTTTTTTTAATCTTATCAATATCACCTGTCAGTGAGATGCGTCAGGCCATAAGACCAGATGTTGTACATTTCCCTGAACCAGGATCCTATGGCATATCCGGCGTCATAGGACCCTTCAGCCGGATCAACCCCCCCGGAAAAGCTTAATAACTCATGTTTTGTTAAAGGAATAAGATTCTTTTGATTTAATTTATTCATGTTAATTTTAGTTTTTTTGTTTCATTGTTTTGTACTGGTCCACCGCTGCATAAAAAAGAAAAATGCTTAGTACTGCATAAAATAAAATATTGATACTCTTGCTGGTGTGGATTGAAAACAGGCTGAATGATTGATTTCCATCGGTAAGAATGGTATCAATAAGAGAAACCGAATTCAAAAGCCCGGCAGCTACAAATACGGGAACTAAATATTTTTTGATTTTCATTTTAAACAATTTTAAATGACGGGATCAACTCCGGTCAGCCCATCCCATATTCCACGATAAAAACTTCCAACGGTTTTGTAATACCATTCTACTGCGTCGATAATAGGACCTCCGCCCTGAACTTGTTTCAATTGATCTTTTGTGAGCTCGGTGCAATTTTTTAAGAAAATATCTTTCATCACGGGATCATTTTGGATTATTCCATCCTTCCAAAAACCATTCGGTGGCCTGATCCATGGCCTTGCCGGTACTTATAATTGTGCCAATGACGGCTAAAACCGGCACAATGGGGTTTCCGCCTTTAATCTTTGTTTTATGGAACTGTTCCAAGCTTTGTAAGCCGTAATAATCTAATTTTTTCATTTCCTGTTTTTTTAAGGGTATTGCTTTGCAACACCTGGTTTAACTTTTATACAAAGGCATGGTTACGTCTAACCCACTACGTCTAGTTTTGCTTTGATATAGCGAAGATAATTGGGCCTGCTGCATGAACCTTGCAGTGAATCAATATAAGTTGAAAGTTGCCTCCCCGCATAAATATTCATCAGCTTTTCACCAGCCATGACCTGAATGGAAATATGAATGGTCAATTCATAATTATGTTTGTAATAATAGGTTGCCGTTCGACGATTGAACATTACGGGAGCATCCATTTCCTTAAGTTGTTCTAAAACCAAATAGGTCTGCCTCTCGCTAATGTGTAATTTTTTGGCAAGTTCTTTTGGTGTGCCTGTGTTTTCGAGTTTGATCAGTTGATGGATTTTACGAAGTCTTTCAAGTTGTTTCAGGTTTTTCATATTTCATCTTTAAAAATCATTATTTACTTTTTAAACGGGTCAAAGGAAGCCTTGTGGAATTGTTTTTCCCAGAGTTTTTGATAGGGTCCGTTTTGCTTTATCAGTTGCCCGTGCCGGCCATGTTCAACCACCCTTCCCTGTTCGAGGTAAAATACACTGTCTGCCTCAACCAGGCTGCTTAGCCTGTGCGAAATCAATATAATTGTACCACCCTTTTCTTTGAGATTGGCGATTGTGTTTTGAACATATTTTTCGGCCTTTGAATCAAGAGATGATGTGGCTTCGTCCAGAATAAGAATGGCTGGATCTCTGTATAATGCCCTTGCGATTGCAATTCTTTGTTTTTGTCCTCCTGACAAGGTGGTTCCGTTTTCTCCCAGGAAGGTATTAAAACCCTGGGGCAAATTTTCTATAAAGTATGTCATTCCCAGTTCATTACTAATATCCAAAAGCCTTTCCATATCGACCTTTGAAGATCCTATTGCAATATTTTCTATTACGGTACCGGCAAAGAGATGAACCTTTTGAGGCACAACACTAATCAGGTCTTTCAAACTCCTTTTTTCAATATACGCCAGGTTGTGTCTGCCTATAAGAATACTGCCCCGCTTTAAAGCATATAAATGCTGAAGTAAATGGATTAATGTTGATTTTCCGGAGCCGCTTTCTCCCACGATTGCAGATATTTCTCCCTGTTTCAGAGAAAGGTTAAAGTCTTTAAAAATGGTTTCCCGAGAACCATAACCAAACGTGACGTTTTTAAAACAGATATCACCCAGGTTGACTTTGAACATCGGGTACTGATTCATTGTAGTTTCCCTTTCAATATCCATGATCTCAAATAACCTGTCAGCTGCGATAAGTGCGTTTTGAATGGATTTATTTGAAGATATCAATGCGGAAACAGGTGAAGTGAAGTACCCGGCGATTACATAAAAGGATAATAATTCTCCCGGGGTCAGTTCTCTTGCCAAGACGTAATATGAACCCGTCCATAGCAACAGGATCGTAAAAAGGCTGGAAACACTCTGGGTTGAAGCCAGACTAAATACATGATTGACCGAGGATTGGTAACCGGTCTGCAATAGTTTTATCAATTTGATTTCCGTTTTTTCATGGGCCAGGCCCTCAAGTCCGAACTGTTTGATAGTGCTCATCGAATTGAGCGACTCAACCAGGTGACTTTCCAAGTCAGCGGATGACTCCATGATTTTTCGTTCTGTTTTCCTGTTGAAATGATTGGTAAGAAAATAGACCAATGCATATACCGGAATAAGACACAGCATCAACAAGCCAAGTTTCCAGTAATAGGCAAACATGATCGAAAATGAGAACAGAACAATAAAGAAATTCACAGTGAAAGAAAGGGAGGTATTATTAATAAACATTCTTATTTTAACAGCATCATTTATTCTTGAAATGATTTCTCCCACCCGCATGGAATCAAAAAATGGTTGTGGTAATTTCAACAAGTGTTTGTAATAACCCAAAATCAGCCTCGCATCAATTTCCTGACCTGTTCGTATCAGAAATACGTCCTTGAAAACACTAAGGCACATCTGAAGAAGGAGTAGTAAAATCATGAAAAAACTCATGATATTCAAAAGTTTCAAGTTTCCATTGACCAAAACGTGGTCCGTAATTTTTTGAATATAAATGGATGTTGTAAAACCAAGCAGGGTATAAAAAACGGATCCGATCAAAGACTGTATCAGGGTATATTTATGTGGCTTCAAAAGAAACCAAAACCTCTTGAAAAGAGAAACCTTTTCGTTTCCGGCAATAAAGTTTTCATTGGGCAAAAGAATCACCAAAACGCCTGTCCATTCTTTCATGAAATCATTGATGGGTTTGATGATGAATTCTCCCCTTGCCGGATCCATGATTTTAACCTTGCTTCGGGTAACTTTGAAAATCACCACATAGTGTTGAAACTTTTTATTCATCACGACATGAGCAATGGCCGGTTTGGGAATTTTATATAAACTTTCCTTGTCTCCCCTGACACCTTTGGCATCAAATCCCAATTTTTGAGCTGCTTCCAGAAGACCTAAAATATTTGTTCCTGCTTGATCCGTATGTGCAAACTGCCTGATTTTAGATAAAGGAAGATGAAGACTGTAATATGCTGAAACAGAGGCCAAACAAGCTGCCCCGCAATCTGTAATGTCGTGTTGTTTGATTTTTAATCCAGACCTCATCATATCATGGCTCTAATTATACCAATCAGCTATTTTATCTGAAAACAACTGTAACAAGGATCTTTTAGCAATCAAGAAACTGGCCGAAAGTGTCATGCCCTTGCGGAGTTTACCCAAGGTGCTATCATTTAAATAAAGAGCTTTTTCATCAAGAGAGCATGTTATCTTAAATACAGGTAATTTATCAACGATGGAAACGTCCCGGTTGACTTGCAGAATCCTACCATTGGCCATTCCCCAATGGTTATGCGGAAAGGCATCAATTTGAAACCTGACTGCATCATTTGTTTCAAGAAGACCTATCTGCGAGCTTGGCATCAAACATTCAACTACGAGTTCTGTTTGAGGTGAAATTTCTGCGATTCGTTCACCTGTTCTAACAAAATTACCCGCCTCAATACCCTGGAAATCCTGAATGCTTCCCTCAATACCTGCTTTGATAAGGTATTTGCTTTTTTCATCGGTTTTCTTCAGCAACAGGATCTTAAGGCCATTCAATTTTTCATGAAATTCATTCAGGTTATTTTGCCACATACTTTTTTGTTCCTTTTTACAGAAGGAAAGGTTGTTTTTGGATAATTCAAGTTCGTAAGCACTTCTTTGAAATTCTGTTTTTGCGATTACCCCTTTCTTAAACAAAATCAGCTGCCTTCTCGAATTGGCCTTTTTTTGTGCCATTCGACGCTCAAGGCCCTTGATCTTTTGGAGGTATTTCCTGTATTGGCTTTTATAAAGGATTGTTACGATCGAGTCATAGGGGTTACCAGCTTGTTTTGATAAATGATTCAGGTCACTGATGAACCATTTTGTAGTATCTATTTCAGTTTGGATCAATGCGATCTCTTTGCTTATCACCTCGTCATCAAGCAGGAGCAGGGTATCTCCCTTCTTTACTTGTGCGTTTTCGGAAATATGAATCGACAGCACCTTTCCATTGATGGGGCTGCTAATGAGGTTTCTTGATTTATTGGGCCTGATCATGCCTGGCGTTTTGGTATAAAGATCAATTTGAATGAATGGAATCAACAAAAGCACTAGAGCAAATCCGATGAGTAATACAAGGTAGATGGATTTGCTTCTTCGAAGGTTTTTACACCGATGCATCTCGAGGCTGTATTCCAGGATGTCTTTGGGAAATATTTTTTTCATAAGGCTATGAGTAAGTGGACTCAGGTAAGTCGTCAATGGTCTTACAATATTCTTTAAAAATGTGCGATTTTATACTTTAAACTCCTGCTGAATAGTAAGGAGAGTCCTTAAAATTCCCGCAAGAATACGACAGGCGAAAAGCTGTGCTGCACTGTTTTTTTTGTTTCCAAATTTCACCCTACCTTAGTTCCTCATACCAACAGTTTATGGGCTTGCATCCGATCAACCTTCTTTTTAGATTTTTACTTGAGCTTCTGGCCTTGGGCATCACGGGTCTGTGGGGCTTTCGGCAAGGAAGTGACCTCCAGGGGTTTTTGCTTGCCGTGTTTTTACCGCTCATTTTGGCCCTGATCTGGGGGGTGTTTACAGTGCCCGATGACCCCAGCCGCTCAGGAAAGGCCCCGGTGGCCACCCCGGGAACCGTTCGTTTGATGTTAGAATTAGGAATTTTTTCATTTGCCGTTTGGGAGCTGAATGACCTGGGTTATGGAGCTTTATGTTTGACATTCGGGCTGATGGTTGGAGTGCATTACGTATTATCTTTTGATCGGATAAAGTGGCTTTTGCAACGCTGAAAATCAAACCGCATCCTTTTTTTGTTTGCCCCTTTTCAGAATTTTTATCGAATTTACCTTCCTAAATTTTTATCTGTTAATCGCTAAAGCCATTGACCCTCGTCATTTTAATTTGTTTATATTATTTTTAAATTGCTGTTGATTCGTATGATGAATTAGAGGCAAATAAAACAGGGAATTTTCATTTGATTAAAATTACAAATGAAGGGGATTAAAATGAAAGGAACAGTTTAAATTGAGAGGAGACAGCTCGGTGAAATACCGGGATTAAATACAGAGATTATATCCAATACGGGGACCATGGCATTTATAGATTATTATAAAATACTGGGAATCAATAAAAATGCATCCGAAAGCGATATTAAAAAGGCATATCGCAAACTCGCTCGTAAATACCACCCTGACCTCAACCCGAATGACAAAGTTGCTGAGCGGAAATTCAAGGAGATCAACGAGGCGAATGAAGTTCTGAGTAATCCTGAAAACCGCAAGAAATATGACAAATACGGCAAAGACTGGATGCACGCCGAAGAATTTGAAAAAGCGCAGCAGCAGCAACAGGCTTATTCCAGGCAGCGCAGCACAGCCGATCCGTTCGGAGACAGTGATTATTCAGACTTTTTCAGATCGATGTTCGGTGGCGGCCGAAGTAGAAGGAGCACAGGCGGGGCCAAATTCAAGGGACAGGATTTTAATGCCGAATTGCACCTGAACCTAAGAGACATCTATGAAACCCATAAAAGGACCCTGACGGTTAACGGAAAAAATATCAGGTTGACAATTCCGGCCGGGGTTAAAAACAACCAGGTCATCAGAATAAAAGGACAGGGTGGAGAAGGCGTTGGTGGAGGGCCCAGGGGAGACCTTTTGATCCGTTTTGTGATCACCAACAATACCCCATTCAAACTCGATGGCAACAACCTTTACACAACCCTGCCCATTGACCTGTATACCGCGGTGCTTGGCGGTGAAATTACTGCCGACACCTTCAAAGGAAAGGTAAAGCTCAAGGTAAAACCCGAAACACAGAACGGAACCAGGGTGAAACTGAAAGGAAAAGGGTTCCCAGTATATAAAAAAGAGGGGGTATATGGTGACTTGTACATTACCTATCAGGTAAAAATCCCTGCCGGCCTGAGTGCCAAAGAAAAGGAATTATTCAATGAATTAGCAAAATTACGGCCCGGATGAACACAAAACATTTTATACCACTTGACCAGTTATGCATCCGATATGAGATCGAAATGACTTTTTTCCATGGCTTGATGGAGCTGGACCTGCTTGAGATTACGACCATAGAACAAGGGCATTACCTTCATCAGGACAAAATAGAGGATCTTGAAAAGATCATCCGGCTGCACCAGGAGCTTTATATCAACTTTGAAGGAATTGATACGGTCTTTAACCTGTTGAAAAAAATAGAATCCCTTCAAGAAGAATTGAGCCTCCTCAAAAACAGGCTCGGCCTCTATGAAAATTGAAGGAACCTTCATGGCTCAATAGCAAGTACATCAGAAAATGTTGAAAGGATTTCAGGGCATGATCCAAAGACAGGAAAATATGATCATGAGCTTTTCTCAACCAATAAAATTCAATTTCATTTTACCCGGCTTATGGTCAATCCGTCCCGTATGGGTAGCAATACCGTTTCCAGTCTGGGATCTTCATTGATCAGTCTGTTGTATTTGATAAGCGCTTTGGTATCTTCATCCTTTGGATCAGGCTTTTGGGTTACTTTACCGCTCCATAATACGTTATCAGATAAAATTACTCCTCCCGAATTCATTTTATCAATCACCGCCTTAAAATAGTTACTGTAATTGGACTTATCAGCGTCAATGAATACAAGGTCAAAAGGGCCTTCGATCTGATTGATCACCTCCAGGGCCTCACCTGTGTGTTGCCTGATGCGACCTTTGAAGGCCGATCGATCAAAATATTTTTTTTGAAGATCCAAGAGTTCTTCATTGTGGTCTATCGTATGTATAATTCCTTTTTTTTGGAGGCCTTCTGCCAGGCATAGTGCCGAATAACCTGTATAGGTGCCAATTTCAAGGATTGTTAATGGGTTGATAAGTTTTGAGATCATTGACAATACCCTGCCTTGAAAATGACCACTGATCATTCTGGGCACCAACGCTTTTTGCCAGGTCTCTTTGTATAATTCGGCTAGAAGAGGAGGTTCTTTTTGCGAATGCGCTGTGGCATATTCATTGATGTCATCAGGTAAAAAATTCATATGAATAAAAAGGGTTAAAGTATGGGTGCCAATAATCTTGAAACAGAACAGACCACTTTGATATACCAGGGTTTTTCGTTCAATTCTTCAAGCTGCAATTTATAACAATCTTTGAGATCTTCTTCAAAATGGAATTTTAGTTTTTTGGCAATGGCTTCGTCAATTATAAACGCATTGACCTCAGCATTCAGGCTAAAGCTTCTCTGGTCCATATTCGTGCTGCCCACTGTGCTCAGCGATGCATCGATGACCATGGTTTTGGAATGCATCATACCTTTGGTATAATAATAGATCTCAACCCCGCTCTGCAGTAATTCTTTTAAATAGGTTTGAGAAGCAAAGTAAGCCGTTTTAATATCAGGTTTTTCCGGAATGATGATCTTGATCCTGACGCCGCTTTTGGAAGTAATTTTTAAGGCATTGAGGATGGATTCATCAGGAATAAAATATGGGGTTGTGATCAATATTTCTTCACGGGCATTGGTGATCATTCCAAAATAGGCTTCCATGATGGTCTGGTTGTTCTTGCCGTAGTCGCTTCCCAAAATGCTCGTTGGGGTCTGGGCACTGATTTTGTTCCGATTGGTGTAAACAATGTCACTCAGGTCTATTTTTTGTCTGCTGGTAAAATACCAGTCACTGATAAAAATATATTGAAGATCTATAACCGCCTCGCCTTTGATTAGAATATGCGTATCTCTCCAGTACAGGCCTGATTTGTTAGGGTTGATATACTTGTCATTGATATTGATGCCGCCTACAAAACCTGTTTCATTGTCAATTACTGCTATTTTTCTGTGATTCCTGTAATTGGCCTTATGTGCCAGCCTGGAGAACCATACAGGCATATAAGGGTAGGCCTCAACCCCATGTGTTTTTAATTTACTGAGGCTTTTTCTGCTGATGGAGCTTCCAACATCATCATAGATCATTTTGACCTTGACGCCTTCATTTGATTTAGCGCATAAAAGGTCGATGATTTTCATACCGATATCGTCGTCTTCAATGATATAGTAATCGAGATGGATGCTCATTTGGGCTTTAGAAATTTCTTCCAGAAGAACCGGAAATTTCTCTTCCCCGTTGATCAGGATATCTATCTTGTTGTTCAGGCTAAAGCTGACCTGTTCTATATTGTAGAATAGTGTTGGCAGTTTTGAATAAGCCTTCAGGGCTATTTGATCAGGGGATTGCCTGCTGAGCCGGGTAATCTGGTTGAGGTAAACTTTATCAAAGTATCTTTTTTTGGTGAAAAGTTTTTTCTTTTGATACTGTGCGCCAAAAAGCAGATAGATGATCACTCCGGCTACGGGAATCAGCAGGATCAAAAAAATAAAGGCAAATGCTTTCTCGGGCTTTTTGTTGTCGAGAATGATGGTAAGGATAATGAAACTGATAAAAACATAATAAGCGATCAAAAAAAAAGGCCTTATGGTTTCTATATAGTCCATGCAAAATTTTTATTCCCGTTATCAAGTGATCAAAACTAATTATGCGTATCACTTGATTCAAAGATAAAAAAAAACGGTATTGAAGTCTCAATACCGCATATATATAAGCGCTCGTTGTTTATTTTTTTTTCAGTTCCTCTTTTAATTTTATTTCAAGCTCCTTCTTTTCTGCTTCGGTCAGTTTTTCTGAACCATCACAGGAGGACAGATATTTACCAAAAAGTTTTGTCATTATGTTATTCTGCCTGGTATAGGCCCTGCAGTATTTGCAGAAAAACAAATGAAAAGTCAGTTGAATTTTTTCTATTAAAGAAGCTTCTCCATATTGATTTTTGTCGCAAATGGTAGTTGCTTCATCACAGTTCATGTTAAATTTCATAAACGAATATTTAATTTTTAAACCATTTTTTTTCCATGCAGTCTCTTAGCTGATGTCTGGCCCTGTGAATAATTACCCACAAGTTTGACGAGGTTATACCCAACTCATTACAAATTTCCTCGGTTTCATACTTTTCTATCGTCTTGAGCACAAAGACCATCCGGTATTTTTCAGGTAAATTCTCTATACAAGCTTCAAGGGCACTTTTTAATTCCTCATTTTCTATATTCTTCTCTGCTTCGTTGCCCCAACTTTGAGGAACCCTTTCCTCAATCCAGTCTCCTTTCTTTTTGCCCTCTTCATAAAAACTCATGCGGATTTCCTTCTTCCCTTTGGCAGAATTTATTTTTCGGTAATGGTCAATGATTTTTCTTTTTAAAATGGATATGAGCCAGGTGCGTTCAGAGGCCTGCCCCCTGAAGTTGTCCTTTCCTTTGATTCCTGAGAAAAAAGTTTCCTGTACCAGGTCCTTGGCCAATTCCTGTCCGTCAACCCTGGTGATGGCATAATTGAATAAATAATCAGCATATTTTTGGATCCATTGATCTGGATTCAACTCATGCCCGGGGCTATCTGCCATCTTTTTTAATTTTTTAGCTTCGTAAATATAAGAATGTTGAGGTATATAAAATAATCATGGAAATTAGACATGAAAAAATTTTGGGAATTGGTATATTTGCTCTCTACTTTATAAACCAAGCAAAATGAGCGGATTTTTATCTTCATCTATCGCTAGAAAGGTAGCTATGGCACTGTCGGCACTTTTCTTAATTATTTTTCTGATTATTCACTTGACCGTCAATTTAACCTCTCTTTTCAGTGAGAGGGTATTTAATGAAATGTCCCATTTTATGGGAACCAACCCTTTGATTCAATTTGTCATGCAACCCATTCTTATTTTTGGGGTCGTTTTTCATTTTGTTATGGGATTTGTTTTAGAATGGAAGAACAAAATGGCAAGGCGAGTAAAATATGTCAAATACAACGGGGGAGCCAATGCGAGCTGGACGTCAAGGAACATGCCGCTTACCGGAATGGTGATCCTTGCTTTTCTGATCCTGCATTTTATTGATTTCTGGATCCCGGAAATGAATCATAAATACATTGAATTTCTGCCGGAGGACCCGAACAGGTATTTTGGAGAATTACAACATAAGTTCGTGAGTCCTTTGAGAGTAGGGGCTTATGTAATATCTTTTGTGCTGCTTGCACTGCATTTACTACACGGCTTTCAATCGGCCTTTCAATCAGTCGGTTTCAACAACAAATACACCGGTGCGGTAAAATCTTTTGGGAAATTTTATTCTTTTGCCATTCCTTTTGGGTTTATCATTATCGCTTTATACCACCATTTTAACCATTAATCTATTCATTTATGACTAAGTTAAACTCGAAAGTACCGAAGGGTCCAATAAAAGATAAATGGACAACGTATAAGGATAAGATCAATCTGGTAAACCCGGCCAATAAAAGAAATATTGATGTGATTGTGGTGGGAACCGGATTAGCAGGAGGTTCTGCTTCAGCCACCCTTGCAGAACTGGGTTATAATGTCAAGGCCTTTGCTTATCAGGATTCTCCGAGAAGGGCACATTCCATTGCAGCTCAGGGAGGAATTAATGCCTCTAAAAACTACATGGGTGACGGTGATTCAAATTACCGTTTGTTCTACGATACCGTGAAAGGCGGTGACTACAGATCAAGAGAAGCAAATGTGCATCGCCTGGCAGAGGTGTCGGGAAATATCATAGACCAGTGTGTTGCACAGGGCGTGCCTTTTGCAAGAGATTACGGGGGGTTGCTTGACAACCGTTCTTTCGGGGGCGTGTTGGTTTCAAGAACATTTTATGCCAAGGGCCAGACAGGACAGCAGTTACTTTTAGGTGCTTATTCTGCGATGAACAGGCAAATAGCACGCGGTAAGATCGAAATGTACAACAGGCATGAAATGCTAGACGTGGTGATCGTTGATGGCAAAGCCAGAGGGATCATTGCCAGAAACCTGATTACAGGAGAAATAGAGCGCCACAGTGCTCATGCGGTTGTTATTGCTACCGGAGGTTATGGAAATGTTTATTTTCTGTCAACCAATGCGATGGGGTCCAACGCCACCGCCGCTTGGAAAATACATA
>CBDUAP010000025.1:0-22532 GCA_965365165.1 uncultured Flavobacteriaceae bacterium | reverse complement strand
TAATAGGATCAATATTGGTAATCCCAAGACAATAAGCCACCGCCGATCCTGCGGCAGAACCCCTTCCAGGGCCCACTGACACCCCCATGCGCCTGGCCTCTTTGATAAAGTCTTCCACGATAAGAAAATATCCCGGATAACCTGTTTTCTCAATAATCATCAACTCAAAATCAAGTCTTTCCCTGATGGTGTCTGTTATTACAGGATACCTTTCTGTCGCACCCTGATAAGTAAGGTGTTTCAAATAGGCATTTTCTCCTCTTTTTCCCCCATCTTCTTCGTCTTTAGGATCATAAAATTCCTCAGGCATGCCAAACTTGGGCAGCAAAACTTCCCTGGCAAGATCAAATATCTCAACCTTGTCAACTATTTCCTGGATATTGATAATGGCCTCAGGAACATGTTGAAACAATGCTTTCATTTCATCCTGGCCCTTGAAATAATATTCATCATTCGGTAAGCCATACCTAAAACCGCGACCCCTTCCTTTGGGCGTAGCTATTTTTTCGCCATCTTTGACGCAAAGCAGGATATCGTGGGCCAGAGAGTCATCTTTATTGAGGTAAAAAGTGTTGTTGGTGGCTACCAATTTGACCTTGTGCTTTTTTGAAAACCTGATCAGCACATCATTGATATGCTTTTCATTTTCCTGCTCATGATCACTGATCTCAAGGTAAAAATCGCTCCCAAAGATCTCCTGCCACCAAAGCAATGCCTCCTCTGCCTGCTTTTCACCAACATTTAAAATCTTGTTTGGAATTTCTCCATTGACCCCTCCACTCAGAACAATAACGTCTTCCTTATATTTCTCAATGATGAGTTTGTCAATTCTCGGGATATAATAAAATCCATCTATAAAGGCGATAGAAGCCATTTTAGCCAAATTGTGATAACCCTTTTTACTTTTCGCCAGCATGACTACTTGGTACCCATTATCTTTCAATGATTTATCAAGATGGTTTTCACAAACATTGAATTCACAACCAACAATTGGTTTTATAGGATGGGCAGCCTCTTTGTTATGATTCAGTACTTCTTTTACAAAGACGAAAGCACCCATCATATTTCCGGTATCTGTTAAGGCAACCGCAGGCATTTCCTCCTTTATCGCCGCTTTCACAAGCTCGGTGACACTTGAAGTTGACTGTAGAATAGAATATTGTGTATGATTGTGCAAATGGGAAAATTTCGCCTTTTGAAGCAACTCCTGATCCTCTGCACTACCCCTTCGTTCAGTATCCCTCGTTTCCTGTTCGATCTGGCGTAATTTTTCACTTTCTTCTTTAAGATTTTGATGCTGCAACCCTGCCGGTAAAAAAACCTCTTTGTTTATTGAAGTGAATTCCGCAAAATAGGACGGGTCCACATGAAGCTCCTCCTGGGTAAAATGACCCAGTCTGACCAGCTCGAGAAAACATCTGGTTGTTGCTTCCACATCAGCCGTAGCATTGTGCGCCTCCTGAAACGGTTCTTTGAATAATTCCTCATGCAACTCGGTCAGGGTAGGTAATTTAAATTTACCATAACGCCCTCCTGGAATTTGACACAGTAATGCCGTTTTCTCCGTGCAGGTATCCAAAACCGGCATTTCATTAAGCTGTGTAACCATACCTTCCCGATGGTATTCACAGCCCATGATATTAAGGTCAAAATTTAAGTTCTGTCCAACAACAAACCTTGCACGGCTCAAAGCTTCATTGAACAATTGAAGTACTTGCTCTAGTTCGTGTCCTCTTTCAGTCGCCAGCTTTGTAGAAATACCGTGAATCTGCTCAGCATCATAAGGGATATTGTAACCTTTCGGCCTGATGAGATAATCCTGATGCTCTAAAAGCCGGCCGTGTTCATCGTGCAGCTGCCATGCAATTTGGACGCATCTGGGCCAATTGTCCGTATCCGTAATGGGAGCGTTCCAATTCTTTGGTAAACCCGTTGTTTCAGTGTCAAAAATCAAATACATGCAGCAAAATCTTTTGGAAAGGATTCTAAAGCGATAAAAATAGTTATTTCAAAGCTCCTGAACCGATCAGAAGCGATAAAATTTATCAACAATTCATTAATCTTGTCAAATCCCGGATGCTTCAGAAAAGTGTTCTTTTCTGAACGCTATAAATATTGTCGACAAGGCCGTTATTTGAAAAATAATTCTTACTTTTGCGCCCTACTTCGAGAAAGTAGCACAATTTATATTAATAACTTAGGTCGAGAACCTTAAAATTTAAACAATTATGTCAGTAAAAATCAGATTACAAAGACACGGAAGAAAAGGAAAACCATTTTTTTGGGTGGTAGCCGCAGATTCACGTTCAAAAAGAGATGGTAGGTCATTGGAAAAATTAGGTACTTATAATCCTAACACAAATCCGGCTACGATTGAATTGGATGTTGATGCATCAGTAAAATGGCTTCAGAATGGAGCGCAACCAACTGATACGGCAAGAGCCATTTTATCTTACAAAGGGGCTTTATTAAAAAATCATCTTGCAGGTGGTGTGAAAAAAGGAGCCCTGACAGAAGAGCAGGCAGAAGCTAAGTTTCAGGCATGGCTGGAAGAAAAGAACGCTAAAGTTTCTAAAAAAGAAGCGGGTCTAGCAAAAGCAAAAGAGGATGCCAAGTCAAAAATAATGGATGCTGAAAAAGAAATAAACGCGAACCGTAAAGCTGCCGTTGAGGAAGCTGAAAATGAAGCGATCAGAGCAGAAGCAGATGCCAAGGCAGCTGCTGAAGCCGCAGCGAAGGCAGAAGATGCAGTTGAAGATGCAGGTCCACAGACTATTGACGAAGCCGCCGAAGAGGCCAGCAAGGAAGAAAAATAAGACATCATTAACTTGTTTTAATAAAACCTGATATGAAAATATCAGGTTTTTTTGTTTTAAATTTGTTTTCACTAATCCCCATTCATGAAAAAGGAAGATTGTTTTTACCTTGGTAAAATTGTAAAAAAGTACAGTTTTAAAGGTGAAGTCATTTTAAGACTGGATACAGACCAACCTGAGCTTTATAAAGATCTCAATACCATATTTCTGGATCTCGGTAAAAATCTAGTCCCTTTTTTTATTGAGAAAAGCCTTTTTCAAAAAGGGAATCATTTGAGAATTCAATTCGAAGACGTGTATTCGGAGTCTGAAGCAGATGCCATCCTCAAAACAGATGTTTACCTTCCGATTGACATGCTTCCTAAACTATCGGGAAATAAGTTTTATTATCATGAAGTGATCGGTTTTATACTCGAAGACCTCAACTTTGGAGAGATCGGACGGATCGAATCTATCAATGACGCCACGGCCCAGCCTCTTTTTGTAACAAAATCAAAGGATGGGGAGATCCTCATTCCGATGATTGACGATTTTATTAAAAAAATAGACCGTAAACAAAAAAAAGTTTGGGTTGAAACCCCTGAGGGCCTTATTGAAATGAACCGTCAGTAATGTAAACCCAATGCCAAACAAGACTTTCAAATTCAAAGAATTCACTGTGCGTCAGGATAAATGTGCGATGAAAGTGGGAACTGACGGTGTACTGCTGGGTGCCTGGGTGAAAATTCCGGAAGAGACGGCATCCGTGTTGGATATTGGCACAGGTACGGGGTTGATTGCATTGCAACTAGCCCAAAGAAGTGCTGCTGAAATTATTGATGCGCTTGAGATTGAGACCGATGCCTTTGAACAGGCCGTTGAAAACTTTGAAAACAGTTTATGGTCAGACAGATTGTATTGTTATCATGCTTCGATTCAGGAATTTAAAAATGAAATAGATGACAAATATGACCTGATCGTTTCGAACCCACCTTATTTCAAGGGTTCCTTAAAGGAGAACCAAACAAGCCGCAGCTTGGCCAGGCACAATGTCCTCCTGAACTTCGATGAACTTTTACAAGCCACCGATTCCCTGCTTTCGCCAGAAGGCAGCTGTGCCTTTGTCATTCCTTTCTTGGATGAAAAAAAATTCATTGAGCGTGCCTTTTATCATAGCCTGTTTCCAAATTATATTACCAGGGTCAGGGGTCATGATAAGAGTCCCTTCAAAAGAAGTCTTCTTCAATTGAGTCGCAAGGCCTCACACACAAAAATCGATGCGCTTACCCTAGAGACAGAAAGGCATGTGTACACAGATGCTTACAAGGCTCTGGTCAGGGACTTTTACTTAAAATTATAAGCCACTTCTTTAGGTCTTTTCCTGACCATGATCACGACAACGGCTGTTATATACATCAAAAAACCCTATCAGGCACCTAAATTGTGAGGGTTATAGCCCAGATAAGCTTCCTTCTTTTCTTTGAATTCTATGCCATGCGCCTGCAATTCCTTTAAAATAGGATCATAGACTTCTTTTGAAATTGGCAATTGTATACCCGGTTTGCTGATCTTTCCATTTAAGATGGCCAATGCAGCCATGGCCACAGGAAGGCCTACTGTTTTGGCCATAGCAGTATAGGTCTGATCCTCACCAATGATCACCATATTTGAAACAATCTGTTTCTTCCGGCCCTCGAGTTCATATCCAAATATATGATACATGACAATCATATCCTTGTCATCTGCTTCCAGGGTCCAGGAGTCCATAAGGATCTTTTGCAGGATCTGTGCAGGCGTAGCATCCTTCAGGCCAATGATCTTGTCCGGATTAAAAATATCCAGCTCAAGTAGTTTATCCCATATCACATCGTCCTGATCAATTTTGAGATAATGGCGCAATTTCAATTCGACAGAATCGTGCGGTTTGTAGGGCAAAAATGAGTTGGTAAAATCTCTGTAGCTCATCTTTTCTGAACCTTCCATGACATAGCTGTCATCTGTCATGCCCAATTGAACAAAGATATTCCATGCCCTGCAAAACCCAACCCTTCGAATGGTACCCCTGTATAAGGTTAATGCGTCCTGCAGTCCGTAAATCTCTCTGTAATTTAAAGAATCCCTGTTCGCCATGGCCTCAAATCTGCCATACCCGTCAATATCGAGAAACTCTGTTCGCCTGAATAATTTATGGTAAGGGATATACTTGTATTTGCCTTCCTGAATAAATTTTGCGACGCCTCCCTGACCAGCAACCACGACATTTCTGGGGTTCCAGGTAAATTTATAATTCCATAAATTATTGTCACTTTCTGGAGCGACCAGCCCTCCGGTAAAGGATTCGAAAAGAAGCATCTTTCCACCTTTGTCCTTGATCCGGTCTATGACCTGCATGGCACTCATATGATCAATTCCGGGGTCCAAACCAATTTCATTCATAAAGATCAGTCCTCTCGCCCTGACCTCTTCATCAAGCTCCTTCAATTCCTTAGAAATATATGATGCGGTAACAAGATTCTTCCCAAATTCCAAACAGTCTTTGGCGATTTCAAGATGAAAGCGGGCCGGCAGCATGGATATCACAATTGATGCAGATTCAACCAGACTTTTTCTTGCATTGGTATTAAAAATATCCAACTCTACGATTTCACTGTTCACGTGATTTCCTGCGAGTTTTCTTGCGTGATCTACCGAAATATCGGCAATCACTATTTTTAAATTTTCCTGAGTTGATCTGTCAAGCAAATATCTTACTAAAGCCGCTGATGACCTTCCTGCGCCAACGATTAAAATTTTTCTCATTTTGATATTTCATTATGTCTAGTCAAATGTAATTAAATAGGAACGAATTAATCTCGAAAAAAAGATCTTTTAAATTTCATTTTTTAATCAAAAAAATAAACAAAGCCAAAACAGCTTTGTTTCCATTTTATGGTAAATTTGTTATGTTTAAAAATTGATATATGATCAAATCAAATTTAGGAATCACCGCCTTATTGGGAATGCTTACGGTTCTCTTGGGAGCTTTTGGGGCACATTCACTTGAAGACAGGTTACAACCGGAAGCCTTGAACAGTTTTGAAACGGGTATACGCTATATGATGTATCATGTTCTGGCCCTGCTTTTTATCAACAGCAGTTCCATGCTAAAGGAAAAAACCAAAAAAACAATTTCATTATTGTTCTTTGCGGGCCTGTTACTTTTTTCAGGATCAATATTCCTTATTTCTTTGGGATTGATTCCGGCAAAACAAATATGGTTTGTTACACCCTTAGGCGGTATTTTGTTGATTTTAAGCTGGTTAATTACCGCTATTGCTTTTTTTAAATCCAATCATAAAGCGTAAATAAAACAAGGCATAAATTTTGTTTACCATATTATTCTTGCTAATTTTATAACATTCAGTTTTGCAATCGAATCAACGAAATCGTTATCGTAACATATGGATAAACCCTGATAATTATCATAAAAGTGAGATCACATTTATCCGTAAATTTGTTAAAGAAATCAAAAACATATAACACTAAAATATTGACATATGGAAGTTCTAACAAAATCAGTAATTAGCTCATTAAACGACCTGGGAATCAAAAATCCAAAAGAGATTATATACAATCCGTCTTATGATGAATTATATGAATTTGAATTATCTCCTTCTTTAGAGGGATACGAAAAAGGGTATAAAACAGAACTTGGTGCCATCAACGTAATGACGGGTAAATTTACCGGTCGTTCACCAAAAGATAAATATATCGTCATGGATGATATTACCAGAGATACGATCTGGTGGACCTCTGATCAGGCAAAAAATGACAACAAACCTATAACACAAGAGGTTTGGAATGATTTAAAAGAACTGGTTTTAGAAGAACTTTCCAATAAAAAACTTTATGTGGTTGATACCTTTTGCGGTGCCAATGAAGACACTCGTTTAAAAGTTAGGTTCGTAGTTGAAGTACCCTGGCAGGCTCATTTTGTAAAAAATATGTTTATCAGGCCTACAGCGGCAGAACTTGAAACTTATGGCGAACCAGACTTCATAGTACTGAACGGCTCTGAAACCGTAAACAAAAACTGGAAGGAACACGGTTTAAATTCTGAAGTATTTACGGTATTCAATTTGACAGAGAAAATGCAGGTAATTGGTGGAACCTGGTACGGAGGCGAGATGAAAAAAGGTATGTTTGCCATGATGAACTATTATCTACCAAGAAGAGGAATGGCTTCTATGCACTGTTCAGCAAACGTAGGAGAAGATGGAGATACCGCAATCTTTTTCGGACTTTCAGGAACGGGTAAAACCACTCTTTCAACAGACCCTAAAAGAAAACTAATTGGTGATGACGAACACGGATGGGATGACGAAGGTGTATTCAACTTTGAAGGAGGATGCTATGCAAAAACCATTGATCTTGACCATGAGGCTGAACCGGACATTTATGAGGCCATAAAGAAAGATGCCTTGCTTGAAAATGTAACGGTTGATGAAAATGGAAAAATTGATTTTACAGATGGCTCCGTAACACAGAACACCAGGGTTTCTTATCCAATCTATCACATCGAAAACATCGTAAAACCTGTTTCTAAAGCGGGTCACGCTAATAAAGTGATCTTTTTAACTGCTGATGCTTTTGGGGTAATGCCTCCGGTATCAAAACTGACTCCGGAACAGACCAAGTACCATTTTCTTTCAGGTTTCACAGCAAAGCTTGCAGGAACTGAAAGAGGTGTCAACGAACCAACCCCAACTTTTTCCGCTTGTTATGGTGCAGCATTTTTAACCTTGCATCCAACCAAATACGGTGAAGAGCTGGTTAAAAAAATGGAAGAGCACAACGCCCAGGCTTATCTTGTGAACACAGGTTGGAACGGGACTGGTAAAAGAATTTCTATCCAGGATACCAGAGGTATTATTGACAGAATTTTAGACGGATCAATTGACAGAGCTGAAACCAAGGTAATCCCTGTATTCAACCTTGAGGTACCAACATCCTTGGAAAATGTGCACGACGACATTCTCGACCCCAGAGATACCTATAAAGACGTTGGTGAATGGAATAAAAAAGCGAACCAACTCGCTGGATTATTCATCAAAAACTTCGAAAAATACACTGATAATGAAGAAGGAAAAAAATTAGTAAATGCCGGACCACAGCTTGGTTAAATCTTTGAATTAATTTTACAGAGTGTGCGTTGATTCATTTTGGCGCACACTTTTTTTATGTACACAGGTTGCCGACTGTTTCTGTAAAAACGATATTTTTTTACCCTCATGAAAGAAATAAGCTATTTGTTTTAAAGGAATCCTAACCAATAGTAGCCACACAAATGAGGTGTCCTTTCAAAAAATCAAGTCCGGTCATAAACAATTGGTTACAATATATCCATACGACCTGAATTTTATTGGATCTCGTTGAATTTTATCATCATATCCCCGGATTAAAGTGTTTATATTTGTCTGATACTCCTGATAATCACATTCTTTCAATGGCTTTAACTTATGCCAGACCCGTAAAGCAATTGCTCAAAGTCTTTCACAGGCACAATAAATTGTTGCCCGACATTTATATTTTTTCGTTGCCAAGATCCGGATCTACCTTGCTTGCTGAAATACTGAATACAAATCCAGAAACAAAAACGGCAAGTGAATCCTTCGCCATGAACAAAGAAAACCTGCATATACTAAGGAAATATTTTAAAAAAGAATTTTTATCCGAACGGTATACCGATCTATCATCTTCCGAGTTCCAATCCGTAATCAGTTATTATACAGCATTGTCTGAAGGAAAAACATGGAATTCCTATTACTGGTCTGACCTTTTAACCCGACATCACCACTTCCGCACTTCCCGAACCCTTTTTAAAACCCACAAAATGACCTATCATTTTGATGACCTGATGCGTCATTTTCAAAATGATTTTGGCATCTATTTAATGCGGAACCCGGTCGCAGTTTCACTTTCCAGAATCAGGATGGGATGGTCAACTTATATTGAAGAATATAAAGGGGCCCTAAAATTGACGGACTTTTTTTCCGATGACCTTTCATATAGTATTGATACCATTCAAAAAAGCGGAACTGTGCTTGAAAAACAAGTTTTAAGCTGGTGCCTGGAAAATGCAGTCTTCCTAAAAAACAAGCTCCAAAAGACCTTGCCTGAAAATGTGATAACCGTATTTTATGAGGACCTTATTTTAAACCCGAAAAAAGTCCTGCTCAATATATGTGCAAAGACCAATCTGGAGTACCATCCTGACATGTTAAAAATGATTGCACGGCCTTCAAGCGGTATTATACACAGTCAAAAAGGCATAAAAAAAGAGATTCTTTCCCAAAACAAGCTGTACTTAGTGAACAGGTGGAAAAATGAGATTGACGACCAATCTCTCCTGAGAATCAATACCCTTCTAAAAAAATTCGGCTATGATTTTTATCTGAACTGATGAATTTGCCTGAGGATTTCATGGCTTCTAAAAAATCAAGTATCAAAACTCAAATTTTAACTGTACGTCCATAACCTTTTCATGCGTTGAAGCCTTGTTGTCTAGGTTTGAAACAGATATGCCAAGCAAACGGACAGATTCCTTTATCTTTTCCTGGTAAAGTAACTCACTGACTGTTTGGAGCAAAATATTTTTATCCTTTACAAATTCCTTGAGTGTTTTACTTCTGGTCTGCACAGAAAAATCGCTGAATTTGATCTTTAAAGTGATTGTTTTCCCGGCAATTTTAGAACGCTTAAGCCTGTTCTCCAGCTCTTCTGCAATCACTTCAAGGCGTTCCATCATATAGATCTCTGAAGTTAAATTTTTTTGAAACGTGTGTTCAGCTGCTACTGATTTCTGTATCCGATCAGGCCTTACTTCACTGAAGTGTAATCCTCTTACGATATTATAATAATACGCCCCTGAATTCTTGAAATGTTCATTGAGAAATTCCAGGGATTTTGATTTCAGGTCACTCCCGGTGAATATTCCCAACTCATACATTTTAGAGGCAGTAACCCTTCCTATACCAAAGAATTTTTCAATGGGCAAGGTTTCCAGAAAGTCCAGGACCTCCTCAGGTGCAATGGTTTTCTGGCCGTTTGGCTTGTTGATATCAGATGCTATTTTCGCAATGAATTTACTGTTGGAAATTCCGGCAGAAGCCCTTAAACCAATCTCAGAAAAGATCCTCGCCCTTATCTCTTGTGCAATAAGGGTTGCCGAAGGGTTTTGCTTTTTATTTTCAGTAACGTCAAGATAGGCCTCATCCAAAGACAAGGGCTCAACAAGGTCTGTGTACTCATAAAAAATGCTCCTGATTTTTTTGGAAATTTCTTTATACCTGGAAAATCTTGGTTTTACAAATATCAGTTCCTTACAATTTTTTCTTGCCTGTACTCCGCTCATGGCAGACCTAACCCCGAATTTTCTGGCCTCATAGCTGGCTGCAGCCACAACCCCTCTTTCACCGCCCCCACCTACAGCTATCGGCTTGCCCCTGAGATCAGGATGATCCATTTGTTCAACGGAGGCATAAAAGGCATCCATGTCAATATGCAAGATCTTTCTTGGTATGTGAGAATCCATAAGGTTAAATCTACAAAATTAAAAAAAACACGGGCCGAATACTGTGAAAATGAAGGGTAAAAAATCATAAAAATGAATTACTTTTGCAGCATGTCGAGAAAAAATAAGTTTCATATATTCGAAAATATAGAGGTTATGGACACGGCTGCCAAAGGCAAGTCCGTGGCCAAATCACCAGATGGAAGGGTCGTTTTTCTGTCTAATGCTGTTCCGGGGGATATTGTTGATATAAGAACAGGAAGAAAAAGAAAATCCTTCTATGAAGGCAAAGCAATCAAGTTCCATCATTTGTCAGACAAAAGGGTTGATCCGGTGTGTGAACATTTTGGTGTTTGCGGAGGTTGCAAATGGCAGCACATGAATTACGCTGATCAATTGGCTTACAAACAAAAAGAGGTGACCAACAACCTGATTCGAATAGGACACCTGGATCTGCCGGAAATAACCCCTATTGCAGGTAGCAGCAAAACTTATTTCTACAGGAACAAAATGGAATTTTCTTTTTCTGATTCCAGATGGCTCACCGAAGATGAACTGAAAAGCGACAAAACATTTGAGGATAAAAATGCCTGCGGTTTTCACATTCCAGGAATGTGGGACAAAATACTAGATATAAATAAATGCCACCTTCAGGAAGATCCGTCCAATACCCTAAGGAATTCGATAAAGGAATTCGCCCTGAATCAGGGTATCAGTTTTTTTAATCCGAGACAACAAAAGGGAATGCTGCGGACCCTGATGCTTAGAATCAGTTCAACCGGAGAAATCATGGTGGTGGTTCAGTTCTTTGAAGATCACAAAGAAAAGAGAGAAGGACTTTTAAATTACATCAGAGATCAGTTCAAGGAAGTCACTTCCCTTCAATATATCATCAATCAGAAAGGAAATGATTCCATCTATGATCAGGAAGTGGTCCTTTACAGTGGCCGGGATCATATATTTGAAGAGATGGAAGGCCTTCGATTTAAAATCAATGCAAAATCCTTCTATCAAACCAATTCTTCACAGGCTTATGAATTATACAAAATAGCCAGAGATTTTGCTGATCTTAAGGGTAATGAGATTGTATATGACCTTTATACCGGAACAGGTACCATTGCTCAGTTTGTAGCTTCAAACGCAAAAAAAGTAATAGGGGTTGAAGCAGTTCCCGAAGCCATCGTGGATGCCCGCACAAATGCGGAGCTGAACGGGATTGAAAATACCTTATTTTATGACGGGGATATGGCCAAGGTTTTTACCCAGGAATTCATAAATAAAAACGGCAATCCGGATATTATCATAACCGATCCCCCGAGGGACGGCATGCACAAAAAAGTTGTAGAACAAATCTTGAGGATCCTGCCAGAGAAAATTGTGTACATCAGCTGCAATTCAGCAACCCAGGCCAGAGATTTATCGCTCATGAAAGACCATTACGCCATCGAGAAGTCCCAGGCGGTTGACATGTTTCCACAAACGCACCATGTTGAAAATGTGGTTTTGCTAAAGCGAATCGACTGATGATGAGAAACTGGATTAAAAAAACGCTGTTCCTGATTTTCCTGCTATTGAACCTGGCATGTGAAAAAGACGAAATATGCCTTGAAGAAATTACACCTAAATTGATCCTTCGCTTTTATGATCAGAACGATCCGGATGAATTTAAATCGGTCCGCAACATTAAAATAAACATAGAAGGAATAGAAGGAGATTACACAGATACATCCATAAGTACATTGACAGATTCCATTGCTGTCCCGATCAAAGTATCAGCAAATATAACCAGATTTATCCTCACACTCCCGGGAGATGATTCACAGGGTATTGAAGAAAATCGAGATACCCTTTCCTTGATCTATCTACAAGAGGATATATTTGTTTCGCGATCTTGTGGCTACAAGACAATTTTTCATGAAGGAGAGATAACTTTGACAGAGGATGGGAACAACTGGATAAAAATGCTGGAACAACGCGAAGATCCACTGGAAATAACAGACGAAAACAAAGCCCATGTTAAGATATATCATTAGTATAAGCCTTTTTTTTGCAGGCTGTTCCCTAATGGCCCAAACATCCGATACGGCTAAAGATTCTGTTGCTTATAAAGACAGGTATGGAATAAGGGTCGGTCTTGATGTGGTTTTGCCTTTTTATACGGCTTTAAGTGATGAAACCAAGGGCTTTGAAATTGTAGGTGATTTCAGGGTTTCCAAAAGATTTTATGCAGCCACTGAATTGGGATATCGCGACTATTCGGGTGAAGAGGATTTTTACAATTACACCACTAACGGACAGTATATTAAACTTGGGGTTGATTACAATGCATACAAGAATTGGATTGGCATGGAAAACATCATTGTTGTGGGTCTGAGGTATGCTTTTAGCACCTTTGATCAGACTGTAAATGAATATGCGATCAACGCTGATCCTTTTATCCCGGGACGAACAGAATCGGAGACACTGGTTTACGACAATTTAAATGCCCAATGGATCGAGCTGGTCCTGGGCCTGAAAGTTGAAGTTCTGCACAATGTGTTTTTAGGTGTATCGTTCAGGGGTAATAAAATGATTTCTTCATCAGAACCGGACAACTTTAAGAATTTGTACGTACCAGGGTTTGGGAGTGTTTCATTTAACAATGCCGGGTTCAGTTTTAATTATACGGTATCTTATTTGATTCCAATATTCAAAAAATGATCCTCAGATGAACAAGAATGTGATTTCTCTTTTTACTTTTGGATTGGTGCTTATTGTGGCCGGCGGAATCGGGTCTTTTTTTGAATGGGAACAGTCCATGATCTTTATCGGACTGGGTCTTACCCTTGAATCACTGGCTTTGATCTTCTTTGCCTGGAACCGATTGAAAAAATAATGGACTATTCCAATCCTGTCACCATCTTATTTGCCTCCATATTGGTAACCGTTATGGGCCTTAAAGTAAAAAGCGACTGTTACTATTGCTTTATTGGCCTGTTTTTTGTCGGCCTAATTTTATTTATCTTTGGGATCATTAAATTTTGGAATCGACGCAATGGCTAAAAAAAAGATCAACGATCTATCCGATCTTGGAGGATTTGTTTTCTCAACCAATGAAGAAGAGGACTTTTCTGCTTTTAAAGATGAAAATGAAGAGACCTTGAAACCTGAAAACCAGTATCTGGAGGCCCATTTCTCTAATAAAGGACGCGGTGGCAAAACTGTTACGGTAATTACAGGTTATCAGGGCAGTACATCAGACTTAAAAAACCTTGCAAAACTTTTAAAGACGAAATGCAGTGTTGGAGGGAGCATTAAGGATGGAGAAATCATCATCCAGGGAAATTTTCGCGACAAAATCATAAAAATCCTTACAGCTGAGGGTTATCATGTAAAAAGAGTTGGAGGATAAACCTCCCTAAAGATATTTCATCATACCAATAATAAAAATTTCTTTTATGATGCCTGAGCAAAAAATAGGCCCGTCTGAGCTCATCTTGAACCCTGATGGCAGTATTTATCATATCAACCTTAAACCTGAGCATATAGCCCCTCGTGTTATATTTGTAGGAGATCAGAACAGGGTCGACAAAGTCGCCAAACACTTTGACCAGATTGAATTCACAACACAGAAAAGAGAATTCAGAACAGTTGTCGGCAGTTATAAAAATAAAAGGTTCACTGTAATTTCAACAGGTATAGGGCCTGACAATATTGACATTGTAGTCAATGAAATTGATGCCCTTGTCAACATTGACCTCCATACAAGGACCCTTAAAAAAGAACACACATCGCTGGAAATTGTGAGAATTGGTACTTCCGGATCTCTGCACAGTGACATTCCGGTAGACTCCTTTGTACTTGGAAAATACGGGTTGGGATTTGACGGACTTTTACATTTTTACCAAGCCGAAGGCATCATGGAAACCGATATAGAAAATGCATTTATCAAACATTGCAACTATCCAGAAGAGCGATCCAGACCCTATATCGTAAAAAACAATGCAGAACTGGAAAAAAAATTAATGTCTGACAAGATCTTTTCAGGAATTACGGCGACCTCCGGAGGTTTTTACGGACCACAGGGACGTGTGCTGAGACTTATGGTTCCAGATGCTGACATGAACCATAAAATTGAAAGCTTTAGATACAAAGATTTGAGAGTTACTAATTTGGAGATGGAAACCTCAGCCATTTACGGACTTTCCAAATTATTGGGACACAAGGCTGTTTCTATGAACGCCATCATCGCAAACAGGGCTAATCTCAGTTTCAGCCAAGACATGTACACCGCTGTTGAAAACCTCATAAAATATACGCTGGATAAGCTTGCATCATAAAAATTCGAGAGGCTGCATAATAATCGGGATTTTTTTACGTTAATAGTTAAAGCTCCCTGGATTATTATTAACTTAAATTTAACCCTATGAAAAAGTTAGCCTATTTATTAGTTTTTATTTTTGCTTCAGCGAGTTTAGCTTCCTGTGGCGGATCCAGCGCGAGTTGCGTGAATTCGGAAAAATATATTATCAAAAATATGAAGTTCGAGAATCAGGAAATGGTTCTTTCGAAGAAATTCAAAACCAATGATGAAATAATCAATTGAAACAATTGAAAAAGATAAATCAAGAAAGACTGCTGTGTTAAAATAGCAGTCTTTTTTTTATGGTTCAAAATAAAAAAACGAAAAATCTTGTGAAAGTTAGCAGACTTTGTAATTTTGCACAAACCTAAACACCATGCCAAATACCAAGTATATTTTCGTAACAGGAGGAGTTACTTCCTCTCTTGGAAAAGGAATCATTGCAGCCTCTTTGGCGAAACTATTACAATCAAGTGGTTTTTCAGTTACCATTCAAAAATTGGACCCATACATTAATGTAGACCCCGGGACTTTGAATCCGTATGAGCACGGAGAATGTTTTGTTACCAATGACGGTGCTGAAACCGACCTTGATCTGGGTCATTATGAAAGGTTTTTAAATATTCCTACTTCACAGGCCAATAATGTGACCACAGGAAGGATATACCAAACCGTAATAAACAAGGAACGAAGGGGAGATTATTTGGGAAAAACGGTTCAGATCATTCCTCATATTACCAATGAGATCAAGAGGAGAATACAGATTTTAGGTGAAACAGGAGATTATGATATTGTGATCACGGAAATTGGCGGTACCGTCGGAGATATTGAATCACTTCCCTATATAGAATCCGTGAGGCAGTTAAAATGGGATTTAGGCAAGAACAACGCCATCGTAATCCATTTAACGCTAATCCCCTACCTGGCAGCGGCTAAAGAATTAAAAACCAAACCCACACAGCATTCTGTAAAAGAATTGATGCAAAGTGGTGTCAGTCCTGATATTCTGGTCTGTCGCACAGAACATCCTATTGGCAATGAAATAAAAAGAAAATTGGCTTTGTTCTGCAATGTAGACAAGGAAGCCATCATTGAATCAATTGATGCCGAGACAATTTATGACGTGCCAAATTTGATGCTGTCTGAAGGCTTGCACAAGGTTGTTTTAAATAAATTAGAACTCACTGCAGAAGAAAAACCGATTTTAACGAAATGGAACAAGTTTCTGAACAACTATAAAAATCCTGAAAATACTGTTGAAATAGGTCTTGTCGGAAAATATATAGAACTCCAGGATGCTTACAAATCAATTTTGGAAGCGCTGGATCATGCCGGGGCACACAACAGGATCAAAGTGAACATTCATCCTATCCATTCGGAGGACCTGAATAATGGCAATGCCGATAAAAAATTAAAAGGCCTTCAGGGGCTAATCGTAGCTCCCGGATTTGGCGACAGGGGTATTGAAGGGAAAATTGAAGCTGTCAGGTACGTGCGTGAGAACAATATTCCGTTTTTGGGTATATGCCTTGGTATGCAAATGGCAGTAATTGAGTATGCTCGGAATATACTGAAATTGAAAAACGCGAATTCGACGGAAATGAACATAAGCACCCCACATCCTGTGATCGATATCATGGAGGATCAAAAAATGGTTACGAATAAAGGAGGAACCATGAGACTAGGTGCCTGGGATTGCAAACTCAACAAAGACACAAAGGCCTTTGAGATTTATGGAAAAGAAATGATAAGTGAAAGACACAGGCACAGGTATGAATTCAATAATGATTACTTACAGAAACTCAAAAGTGCCGGTTTAGAGCCTACTGGTTTTAATCCTAAAACAGGTCTTGTGGAAATTGTTGAAATTCCTGAACATCCATGGTTCATTGGGGTGCAATATCACCCGGAATACAAAAGCACGGTCTTGAACCCGCATCCCTTATTTGTGGCCTTCGTATCTGCTTGTCTTGAAAATAAATAAGCAAAAAAGCGGCTGATATTGTACCAGCCGCTTTTTTATTTTTTACAGTTCCTGCACAGATGAACTATTCCTGGTTTTTCTCTTCTGATTCAGACGATTCAACTTCTGCTGCCGCGACTTCTTTCAGATCCATTTTACAAACCGGGCAACTGCCAGGTTCACTGTATGTTTTATCCGCCTCACATTTCATCGGGCACTGATAAACAACGCCGGCAACATCATCGTGCTCATGTCCTTCGGCCTTATTTTCCGGCTCAACCTTTTTTGTGGTATCTTGTTTATCTTGCGGAGCCTCTTTTTTAGTGGTTTCACAAGATATCATTGCAACAGACAAACTCAGTACTAACAAGGCATTGACAATTATTTTTCTCATAATATTATTTTTATTCATTAATTATTTTCAACATAACAGGCTCATGTGCTGCCTGAATTTTTCATTTTTATAATTTAATTCTCCTAAGTCTCAAGGAATTCGTAATTACCGAAACAGAACTGAAACTCATTGCCAGGGCTGCTATCATTGGTGATAATAAAATACCAAATACGGGGTACAATATTCCTGCGGCAACCGGGACCCCAAAAATATTATAAACGAAGGCAAAAAATAAATTTTCTTTAATGTTTTTCGCCACGGCCCGGCTCAAGGTTCTCGCCCTGACGATACCGGTCAGGTCTCCTTTAACCAGGGTTAATTCTGCTGTTTCAATGGCTACGTCGGTTCCCGTTCCCATAGCGATACCAACGTCTGCCTGGGCTAATGCCGGTGCATCATTGATTCCATCCCCTGCCATGGCCACCATTTTACCCTGCCGCTGTAACTCTTGTATAAATTCCAGTTTCATCTCCGGGCTGCAAGCAGCCTTAAAATGCTCCAGGTCAACGGCATCGGCAACAGATTTGGCATTGCCATAATTATCTCCGGTCATCATGATCACTTCAACCCCCGATTCTTTCAAAGCTTTTATGGCATCTTTGCTCGACAACTTTATTGTATCAGTTATGGTCACATAACCCAGGGCTGAATTGTCATAAGCAATATACGACACTGTTTTTCCGAGTTGCTGCTCCCGACCTACTGCCTCTTTTAATGCATCCCCTATTAGAATACCATTTTGATCCATTAAAGCTTCATTTCCAAAAGCTAGATAAGTATCTTTCAATTTTCCGGTTACACCCTTACCGCTAATGGCTTCAAAATTCTCCATCTCATAAAATTCAAGGCCTTTGCTTTTTGCATGGCGCACGACGGCCTGAGCCAGGGGATGTTCGCTGTATTGATTTAAAGAAGCCCCCAGACGAAGCATTTCATGATCATTGAAGTTGCTACTGAATGATCTAACCAATTCCACTGCAGGTTTTCCTTCTGTTATTGTTCCTGTCTTATCTGTGATCAGCACATCAATTTTATCCATTTTTTCAAGGGCTTCTGCATTCTTTATGAGTATGCCGTTTTGAGCGCCTTTTCCTACTCCAACCATAACAGACATGGGAGTTGCCAGACCCAACGCGCAGGGACAGGCAATAATTAGTACCGCAATGGCATTTACGAATCCAAAAACAAGGGCTGGTTCAGGACCAAAATTATACCAGGCGATAAAAGTAAGTATGGAGATCAGTACAACGATTGGAACAAAATACTTTGAAACCTTGTCCGCCAGGTTTTGTAATGAAGACTTGGACCGGCTTGCGGCATTGACCATTTCGATAATATGCGACAATAAGGTATCTGCGCCAACTTTTTCAGCAATCATCTCAAAGGAGCCGGTTCCATTTATGGTACCAGAATTAACCGAGTCTCCCTTTTTTTTATCAACGGGAATAGGTTCTCCCGTGATCATGGATTCGTCGATGTCACTTTGTCCTTGGATGATCCGTCCGTCTACAGGAATTTTATCTCCTGGTTTGACCCTTAACCGGTCACCGGCTTTGACAAGATTCAGGGATACTATTTTTTCATTTCCCTCATGATCTACCAAATTGGCAGTGACCGGTGAAAGCTTTAATAGTTCCCTGATGGCCCCGCTGGTTTTACTGTGAGCTCTTGCTTCCAGAACCTGTCCAAGCAAAACCAAAGTAAGTATTACTGTCACAGCCTCAAAATAAACGTATACAGCTCCAGTCTCTGATTTAAAATCATCGGGAAACCCATCTGGAAATAACAAAGCAAAAACACTGAAAGCAAATGCTATTCCTGCTCCCAGTCCAATCAAAGTGAACATATTCAGATTCCAATTTACAATTGATTTCCAGGCCCTGTCAAAAAACATCCAGCCCGAATAAAAAACAACGGGTAAAGACAAAACAAATTGAATCAGGTTCCACCCCTTTTGAGGCAATACCTGATACAAATAATTGTCCGGAATCATTTCGGACATTGCAATCAGAAAAATCGGCAGGGTAAAAAGCAGGGCGATTTTAAGTTTCTGTCGCAGTATTTGATAAGTTTTATTTTCAGTTTCCCCATCGGGTTCCAAAACCACAAGGTCCATCCCGCATTCGGGGCATGAGCCCGGTGCTTCTCTTATGATCTCAGGGTGCATCGGACAGGTAAACTGAACCGCGTGAACGACCTTTGGCTGTTCAACAAGGTCCATTCCGCAAACGGGACAATTTCCTTGTTTATCATAAGTTTTTGATCCCTCGCAATGCATGGGGCAGTAAAATATTCCATTGCCATCTTCCTGAGGCAGGACCTTGACAGCTTTTGCATCTTTGGTTTGAAAAGTATAATGTAGTCCGGCCCTGACCAGAGCCTGTTGCAAATTTTCGACAGGGATATGATCAATCGACTCTATTTTTACGGTCCCTTCCTTCAGATCCGCCTCCGCCGTTTTTACCTGTTCTAATGCCGATAAGGTTTTTTCAACATGGGCCTTACACCCATTGCAGGTCATTCCCGAAATTTGATAAACATGTTTCATAATTAATTGAACATTAAATGGGGACCAATTAAAAAGTTTTTACTACTTCTCCGCATTGCAGCATACTTTCTCCAAAAAACGGATTTTTGATCTCTTCATCAAAACTAAGCCAGTAACCGCCTTTGTTGTTATCTACCATCGGACAAAATTCCAGATACAGCTTTTCATCTGAAACCGAATTCCAGCCAAAAATATCAATTGTTTCAGACAATGCTGTACTCAAAGTCCCGAAATTCCTTCTTTGAACTACAAGTTCTTCCGTATCAGATAACTGAGTAAGAGCATCATGCATGAGCCCGGACTGTTTCTTCCATATTTTCCTTAACTCCCCTTGTTTCAGGAACTCCGAATCGATCACTTCCAATTCCTTAATTGCCAACAAAGCCTTCTTTTTGGCCTCAACAGGATTGTCCTTGACCAGTGCATTTTTAACTGCCATATATTGATCGATGAAATTTTCAAAAAAATAAAAAATCAAATCAGGAAAGTCTGATACAGGACCTGTATGTCGGTATGCACCAGGGGCGGAGAAGGTTCAATGTCATCAGCATCAAAATTAACAATCTCAAATTTGACAGCAAAGTTAAAAAATAAGTAAAGAGAAGATTCAGATTCTTTATTTCCAGGCTACTCATAGCTTGCTGCTCATTTTGATTACCTGGTATCAATTCCTGAACCGTATCACAGCATTTTGTCTTTTTCACACTAGTTTGAGCCCCGAAAGACTCCTCACAGATCTCCTCATTCATTTCACATCCTTTGGCCTCATTGAAGTAAGATGCGTTTGTAACCGCACCCATACATATGTGTTTCTAAACAGCGAAAGACATCGTGCTGAACAAAACTGCTAGAGCGATAATGAAAGTTAGAATTTTATGTAAAACCTGTAACATCCTATCAAAATTAAAACAAAAAATCAATTAAATATTTTAATTTAATGTTAAATTATTTTATCAGAAGCACGCTGTTTGTAGTAAAATGCAGGTAAAAGAATCAGCACAAACAAAGGGTGAATGATAAATCGCCTCACGTAAAAAGCAAAAAGATAACCATGAGCCAACTCCCCTTTCAGAATAATGAAAAAAGTAATGCTGAGAACCACAAAGGCCAGGATATAGAACTTCAAAGAAAAAAGTACAAAATTACGGCTCAGGAATGCGATGTAAATGATCAAAAGAGACAGCAAACTGTTGATTCCATATCTCATGAACATGTGGATCAATAATTTAGAACCGCTAAAAACCGGTATGGGATCATGCAGATAGTCACCCTTAAAATAGACAATAAAAGGATCATAGAACAGGCTTGGGGCAAATGCCCTTACCAGCACCAAAAGAAAAAAGAGGGCCAATATCAATAGAATCCGAATGGCTTTATTTTGCAGCATCTCTATTTAGTTTAGAAAAATATTTTACCCAGGTAATCCATAGCATAAAAGTCAGCCCGTAAATAATCGAAGGGAACAAAAGATCGTGCAAAATAGTTTCGTACTCCGGGTAACGAACATGCAGTACACTTACAGCTATAATCCTTAATACATTAACCAAGTAAATAAGCAGGCTTCCGAACAGTCCAAAAATAACGGTGTGCTTTAATGCTCCTGAAAATGCTACGATAAAAGATACAAACAGAATAATGATACTTACTGAATTACATCCCTCAATGATTCGGGAAACATATTTTCCATTAAGTATAAATTTTATGGACAATTCTTCTGTATGCTGTTCTATTTGGGCATCATACCCAAGCATTCGAGAAACTTTTGAAACATGGTTGGCAACCGTTCTGGTTATTGGGGAACATGAAAAAAAGTCTTCTTTTTGCTGTGTTTTATGCAGGTATAGAGAATAAGTGCCGAAAAGAATAAAATAAGTTGCAAAAAATTTTACTAAAAAAACGATTATGGCTTTATTCCTATTCAAAGATTAGATAATTTTGTGCGTTCCAAATTTATATATAAGTTTTAAAAAAAATGGATTTAAACCGTAAAATAACCGAAATATTTGAAGGAAACGCTTGTATTGAAGAAAAATTACAGCAAATTTGCGACCTCCTGAAAAAGGAAATTGCCCATTACCACTGGGTGGGGTTTTATTTTGCATTGCCTGATCAGGAAAAACTAAAATTGGCTCAATTTGCTGGCAAGCCTACTGAGCATACCATCATTCCTTTCGGTAAAGGGATCTGCGGGCAAGTGGCGCTGAGCAACAAAAACTTTGTTGTTCAAGATGTTACCCAACAAGACAATTACATTTCATGCGGCATTGATGTTAAATCTGAAATCGTTGTTCCTATTTTTCAAAATGGCAAGAATATCGGGCAAATAGATATTGATTCACATGACAAATCTCCTTTTGATGACAGCGATGAGACCCTTTTGGAATTTATCTGTGACCAGGTTGCCCGGCAGGACCTGAGCACCATTCTCAATCAGGATCCATTCTGAATTTAACAATCATAGCGGACGCAATGGTAATCGAGGCAATGATACCGATGGAAGCTGGAATTCCAAAAATGTCTGCGGTGACTCCGGTCAATATGGCACCAAGTGCATAACCCATGTCACGCCATAACCTGAATATCCCAATGCATTCAGCCCTTTGCCCCGGATTGGTATGTGCAGCTATTCCTGCCAGAAAGGTAGGGTAAACCATGGCGGTTCCTATTCCCAGGAAAAAGGATAAGATGATGAAATGAACAAATTGACTAGTAAAAACCATCAGTCCCAAAACGACACCCTGAACCAGCATTCCCCAGAATATCAAGCCTTTCTTGGGTATTACATCCGCCAATTTTCCAGTGAACAACTGTCCTATTCCCCAAACCGTTGGATAAACGGCAACAATGACCCCTATCTGTTCCAGGTTAAAATTCAATCCGGCCAGAAGAATTGGAAAAAGCCCCCAGATCATGCCGTCATTAAGGTTGTTCACCATCC
>CBDUAP010000024.1:0-22684 GCA_965365165.1 uncultured Flavobacteriaceae bacterium | reverse complement strand
GCAATCTTTCAAGCATATGCTTCTGACCGACAATAACCTTATTCATTTCAAGTTGAAGAAGGTCTACAAAGGCACTTTCCCTCTCTATTTTTTCGTTGATCAGTCTGATATCAACATTCGTGTTTTGTGATTCCATTTATCTTTTTTAAATTCAATTCGTTTTCTTCGACAAGGTCAACAAATCTAAAGGATAGGTTAGTTTTTCCTTGTTAAAATTTGGTTAAAAGTATCAAACAAAAAAAACTCGCCAAAGCGGCGAGAAATATGTTTAATACTGTTCTTTTTTATTTGGAAAATCCCTGCTTTTTACGTCTGAGATATAACTCTTGAACGCATTCCCCATTTCGGTATAAAGATCCAAATACCTCCTTAAAAACCTCGGACTGAATTCATGGGTCATCCCAAGCATATCATGGGTCACAAGAACCTGCCCGTCAACCCCGTCACCTGCTCCTATTCCAATAACGGGAATAGAAATACTTCCTGCTACTTCCCGGGCAAGTTTTGAGGGAACTTTTTCAAGTACGACTGCAAAACAACCCAGTTCTTCCAGTAATTTAGCATCGGCCTTTAATTTATTGGCCTCTTCTTCTTCACGGGCTCTTACAGTGTAGGTCCCGAATTTATATATCGACTGGGGTGTTAATCCCAAATGGCCCATAACCGGAATCCCTGCCGATAATATACGGGTTATGGATTCAGAGATTTCAGCTCCGCCCTCCAGTTTGACCGAATGACCTCCTGATTCCTTCATGATCCTTATTGCCGAATCCAGTGCTTGCCTGGAGTTCCCCTGGTAAGTACCAAAAGGAAGGTCAACAACAACCAGTGCCCTTTCAGTGGCGCGAACGACAGAAGAGGCATGATAGATCATTTGATCCAGTGTTATTGGTAATGTAGTTTCGTGACCGGCCATGACATTTGACGCTGAATCTCCGACAAGAATAATATCTATCCCTGCGTGATCCACAATTTTCGCCATGGTATAATCATATGCCGTGAGCATGGCTATTTTTTCGCCATTCTTTTTCATTTCGACCAGAGTTTTGGTCGTAATTCTCTTGTATTTCTTATTTGCTGCCGACATATTTCTAATTTTGCTATGCAAAAATAACGATAATTTTTATCTCAAACTCAACTCCCATCGCAAATTTCAACAGGATGCTCAAAGACCTTCTTTTTAAACGGGTCTAGTCCTTTATTTTGATCAGATTAGGGAAAATCGTCGGTGCTAGATTTTTGACCGGTTCATATAATACGGACTCTTTCACTTTCTTCTTTTCAACAAATGGAAAAGAACCGCTGATCTGGTCATAAACCAATAAAACAATACTCAGGATCAACGCGTATTTTAAAAATCCAAAAATCGCGCCGACGATCTTGTTGAAAAACCCAAGCGCAATGGTTTCGGCTATTTTTGTCAAGGCTTTTCCGAGTAAAACAAGGGCAATCAAGATGATCAAAAAGGTCCCTGCAAAGGAAACTACCTGAATCATTGATTCTTCCCAACTTACACTGTCCTTAAGAAAATCACCTAAAAAATGGGAAAAATGGATGGCACCATAAATTCCAAGAACCAATCCGACCAAGGTAGTTACCTCAATAAACAATCCCTTCAAAAAGCCATTGATGGCTCCAAAAATCAGGATTACTGCTAAAATAATATCTACTGTATTCATCTTTGTAATTAACTTTTGATTATCGTTATTTCATTGTCTATATAAACCAATACTTTTTCGAGGACCTCAAATTTCAATTTTTCCAAAACCATGGCATAGGCATCAATTTGACGCTGGTGATCTGAATTCGCCCGCCCCGTTTTATAATCAATGATCACAACCTGCTTCCCTTGGAAAACAAGCCTGTCCGGAATCAGTATCTGGCCCGATTCGGTAAGGATCTCCCTTTCTGTAAAAACCTTCTTTTCCGGATCAAAATAGGCTTTTAATTCAGGGTGCAAAACAATACTGTTTATTGTTTTTATACCATCTGCCATTTGGGCCTTTGGCAGAAGTCCTTTATTTACAAATCCTTCAATTGTTTTATCTATGTCACTCACTGAATAAATATGCGACATCATTTCATGAATTAAATTGCCATAGCCAATCGCTGAACCCCGTTTTGAATCCCAGAGCAAGGACGAATTGGCGACAATGTTAATCTGATGATCCTTCCATGAACTACTTATAAAATCGATTTGGGTCTCCGCATGTGAACCCGATAAACGTTTCGAACCTAAACGCCTCCTTTCTCCAAACTCATAGATCAATTTTCCTGCTTCCCAGTGACCACTGTTTTCCAGGAAATCTTTGAACAGATGTGAGCTCCATCCTAATTTTTCCTTGGGTAACTTGTCTTCTGAAATTATATAAAGTTGCTCTACCGCCCTGGTCAGGCAAACATATAAAAGATTAAAACTGTCGAGTTGCTTTTCCTTTCGCTGTGACTCAAGTATCATTTCTCCCCGGGTTCCTGCTTTTTGAATCCTGGAAGTTGAATCGACCAAAATACTCTCAAAACCATTAAAATCTACCTGGTCCAGTTCCTTGTACCAGGCTTTTGGGTTTCTCTCAAAGTAAATGTCCAGGTCATAAGGAAATATGACGACAGGGAATTCGAGTCCTTTAGACTTGTGTATGGTCATGATCTGAACGGCAGGGATACCATCAGAATTTACAATATTGAGTTTTTCGCTTTTTTCTTCCCAAAATTCCAGGAAGGAAATATTCTTCTGAGATTTTCTCTGGGTATAATCAAATACAAAATCAAGAAAGAACTGTAAAAAAGCGTCTGACCCCTGAGTAAGTTTAAAACTCCTGATGATATCTTCAACACCTTCAAATATTGAATAGGTATTGAACTGCTGGATATTGTAATTGATTTGGTATACCTCCAATGCTGAAAATAATGATCCCGGATCAAGCTTTACATGAGCTTGTATAAAATCATGCTTGTCTTCAATAATGTTCAAATGGCCATGAAGAAAATCAAGAACTTCAAATTTAGCGTCGTCATTTTTGTTCTCAGCGATCAGTTTTAACAAACTGATGACAAAGCCCACCTTTTTATTATTCTTAACCAATAATGTTTCTGAACTAACAATGGGGATCTCCTTTTCGGTAAGGTATTTGGCGATAGCCACACCTTCCTTTTTCTTTCTGACCAAGACACAGATATCACCGAGATCATAGTCACTTTTGAGGCCCTGGATTGTATCAAAAACCTTTTTAGGATAAATCTCGTCTTTCAGTTCTGCACCCTTCATCTCTTCAATAAATTGAAGCCGTACATATCCACCTTCTTTAAGGTTCTTATGCTGGTTATTACCCATGCGATAAAGGGTGGCATAGTCCTTGTTTTCAAAATGCTTCGCAACATGAGTAAAGAACTGATTGTTAAATTCGATTATTTCAGCATGACTTCTGTAATTGGTTCCCAGGTTGTTGACCTTTTTTGGAATATTGAAAGGGTTGGCTTCTGTCCCGGGTCTGTCAGAGGACAAATCGATAAATTGCTCGGCCCTTCCCCCACGCCATCTGTAAATGGCCTGCTTCGCATCTCCCACCAAAAGTGCCGAAGCATCTTCGCTGCTCAAAGCGTTATCGATTAACGGAATCAGGTTCTGCCATTGAAGAACGGAGGTGTCCTGCATCTCATCAATAAAAAAATGCTTGAATTTTTCACCAAGTTTTTCATAGATAAACGCAACTGGCTCACGGGTCAGATGATCGCTGATCATTTGGTTGAACTCTGCATGGAGTCGAATGTTGTTGTTCACCTTTATTTCTTCCAGGGCACTGTGAATGGCACTGATCACGGCAAGGGGGATCAAATTTTTAAGTACCATATCATTCAAATTGTATCGCTCAAATATTTTTTTTGCCTCAAGGTACAGGCTTATCAAAGGGGCTTCAATCTGATCGATGGCTTTTTTCACCAGTTCAGGCTTTGACTTCGGGTAAAACAGCCTTGCATCGATATTCTTCGCCAGGCTTCCCTGATGATCAAAATCAAGCTTCTCCGGGCTGTTTATCATTTTTAAAAAGAAATTGGGCAATTGGGACCTGTAAAAATCCTTGAAGTCGATTCCGTTTGAACGAATCAGCTCAATGCCCTTACTACCGGTTTCGGCCAATAATTTCCTTTTACCTCTTTGATCCTTCTGAAGTTTTTGAGCGAGGATTTTGAAATCTGATAATTTTTTATCTGATAATTTTTCTAATTCATGAATATGATTCTCATTTAATAAAAGTTTGGAAACCTCAAATAATTCCCTGCTTATATCCCATGATTTATCTTCCAGGGTCTTCTCCCTGGCAAAATCAACAAGAGCAGCTGTAAGTTCCTTGTCTGTTCCAATTCTGGAAATTACAGCATCCACTGATTCTTTCAATATAGAATCCGTATCGAGTTCTACCTCAAAATCCATGGTCAGCCCCAGGTCAAATGCAAAAGACTTGATCAGTTTATTGGTAAAACTATCAATGGTCTTGATATGAAATGAGGCATAGTTTTTTAAAATATCCTGAAGCCTGTCTTTCGATCTTTTCTGAATGATTGAAAGACTCAGTCGGGTCTCTTCCATCAAGGTAAGCGCCATGTCATTTTTTCCTGATGAAAGGTCCATGGTCGAAAATTGTAAAAGATTCTCAAGAATCCTGTCTTTCATTTCATTCGCGGCCTTGTTGGTAAAGGTTATGGCAAGAATCTGCTGATAGCGCCTCGGGTCCTGATCCTGAAGGATGATCTTAAGGTATTCTTTTACCAGGGTGAAGGTCTTTCCGCTGCCCGCGGATGCATTATAAACCTGAAATGTAGAAGGGCCAGACAACAATTTGAATTTTGAATAAAAGTAATGAAAATGACCCTAATCCGATTGGTTTATCTGAAAATTATGGTACCCTGATCAACACAAATTTACTGATGGCTAATTTTTGACCGACGCGATATTCCAGCTAAAACCTGCTGACAAATAATTCATGGTGTAGTTAAGCCCTGTCCCGAACGAAAAGTCAAGCTGAAAATTATCTTTTAGCAAGTAGGTCATTCCGGCGTCTATATTAGAAAAATATTTGTCAAATAGCCCTATATCGCCATAAGGCTCTATATAAACTCCTGCCTTCTCAGTGACTGTGACGGCCAGGGCCAGTGAATAAGTCAAAAATCCATTCCCAAGTCCGAAATAGTTATAACCTACATTGTAGCCCAGACCTATTGTTTCACTCAACTCGTGCGATATACATAGCTTGTTGATGGTGCCCACATTTCCGATCGACACCTCCTTGGTTCCGGTGGGCACTAAAAGGTGCGATAAAAATGCAATTTCTGTACGGCTGTCTTCCTTTTTAAACAATTGAATTTTAGCCCCTATTTCAAGATCAGCAATTCCCGATATTTCCATTTCAGTATTCTCTTCTCTAATATTCAAATACTGACTTACAACCCTCAATTCGACATTTTTTGTGATCCCGTATCTGAACAAATTGCTTGGAACAGCAATTTCGCGCAGTGAAATGCCTCCCTCTTCGGCATATCCAAGTAAGATCCCACTTTCAATTTGTAAACTTTTCTTTGGGATTGTTGAAGAGCTTTCGGTCTGATCCGGCCTGTCTGTAACTATTTTTTGAGCCATCCCATACGATTGAATCAGACAGCATATTCCAATCACTATTATATTGTGTTTTTTCATTTTTGAGTATTTGAGTTTGAGTTTCGAGGTACAGCTTAAGTTTTTTTCAGGTAAGAATCCTCCATATTTGAGCCACTAAAAAAGTAACCACAAATCCCATAATAACAGGTAATACAGAAGCAACTACGGTCCATTTGGTGCTTTTGGTTTCCTTATAAATGGTATAGATGGTTGTGCTGCACGGATTGTGCAATAAACTAAACAGCATCAGGTTTACGGCTGTGAGCAAGGTCCAGCCGCCGGTTTTCAAAATGGTGGCCGTATCTGAGGCAGAATCGAGCTCGAACATCACTCCGGCCCCTTCCCCCGCCGTGATCCCTGTAACCAGAACAGTAAGCATCAATATAGTGGGAATAACGATCTCATTCGCAGGTATGGCTACAATATAGGCCACCAAAATTACACCATTGAGCCCGAGAAGGAAACCAAATCCGTCAAGTGAATGAATCGCCCAGGCCGCAATACTTTCATTTCCTATGTGAATATTTGAAATCATCCAGATCACGGCTCCGGCCGGTGCGGCAAAAACAATTGCCCTCCATAAAACGATCAAGGTTCTGTCAATGATGGAGGTGTAAATGGTTTTCCAGAATCTTGGCGGTCTATAGGGTGGCAGTTCAAGATTAAATGTCGAGACCTCACCCTTCAGAACCGTTTTTGTAAGGCCCCAGGAAACCAAAAACATAAATGCGATCCCTAAAACCGCAATACCAATGACTGCCATTAAAGATGCAAGACTTGAGAAGGATTCGGGCACAACAGCACCTATAAAAATGGTTGCAATAAGGATCTGCGTGGGCCAGCGCCCATTACACAATGAAAAATTATTGGTAATAATAGCGATCAGTCTTTCCCTCGGACTGTCAATGATTCTTGTTGCTACGACTCCTGCCGCGTTGCATCCGAAACCCATGCTCATGGTGAGGGCTTGTTTTCCGTGGGCTCCTGATTTTCTAAAAAGATCATCCATATTAAAAGCCACCCTGGGTAAATACCCAAAGTCTTCCAACAATGTAAACATCGGGAAAAAGATGGCCATGGGAGGTAACATTACCGCAATCACCCAGGCCACTGCAAGATAGACTCCATCAATCAAAAAACCGTCCAGCCACCAGGGCATTCCCAGGGTCAGAGCTAAATTTTTTAACAAAGGATGAAGGTTATCCAAAAATAAACTCGCCAGCATGGCTGAAGGATAGTTGGCTCCCTGAATTGTCAACCATAGAACCACCGCGAGTATCAGGAACATAATCGGGAAACCCCACGTCCTGCTCGTTACGATCTCGTCAATTTTTCTGTCGATTCGAAATTTTTGCTTCCCCGGGGCCTCGCTGACCGAGCTTTCTGCTATTTCTGAAGCATCTGCATAAATCCCTTCAGCCAGGCTGTCGTGAAAATCGTCACCAATCATCCAGCGCAATTCACTGGTCAATGTTAAAAGCTTATCTACTGATTTTTTTTCCATGCTATACGAATTCTCCTGATCTTAAAGCTTCAATAATACGATGATCGCCTTCCAGTAACCTGAAAGCAATCCACCTGCTGTTAGGAACACCAGGGAACTCCGTTTCAATTTCCTCGCTTAAGGTGTTTACTGCCTGCAGTATTTTTTTTGGAACATTCTTTATTTTTCTGGGTCTGCATACAATTTTCCCGTTTGCAATGTCATCAATGGTTTGGATCAATTCAGGTATTCCCTCCTGATACCTCGCACTTGTGGGAACCACCGGAATCCCAAGTTCTCTCGAAAGCATCCTAAGGTCAATCTCTATCTTATTTCGCCTGGCTTCGTCCATTAAATTAAGGCATAATACCGCTTTGTTGGTAATTTCAAGTATTTGTAATACAAGGTTCAAATTTCTTTCCAGACGGCTTGCATCTGCTACAATAACGGTGACATCAGGCTTTCCGAAAAGAATAAAATTCCTTGCCACTTCCTCATCCTCAGAGGTCGACAATAAAGAATATGTTCCCGGAAGATCAACCAGTTTGTATTTTTTTTCTCCATACGCGAACGCCCCTTCTGCCCTCATAACAGTTTTCCCCGGCCAGTTTCCCGTATGTTGGCGCAATCCTGTCAAGGCGTTGAAAACAGTGCTCTTACCTGTATTTGGATTCCCGGCAAGGGCAATCACATGGTCAAAATCACTTACATTCAAACCTAACTTTTTTAGCCCCTCTTCATTATAGTGGGCACATGATTCGCACGGACTTTCTACTTTCTTTTTCATCTTTTAAATTTTATTGATGAGTATTTTAGAAGCCTGATCCTTTCTCAGGGCAATGCTGGTCCCTTTAACCTCGTATGCAACCGGGTTACCCAACGGGCTGTCCAAATCTATTTTGATCTCAGTTCCCTTTACAAATCCAAGATCCAAAAGCCGCCTTCTGTTTTCGCCTCTGCACTCCTTTGAAATACCAACGATCCTTGCCATTTGATCTTCTTTCAAACTAGACAGCCTGACGGTCTGATCACTTTCTTCAAGTTCTTTTTTTCTTTCAGCAACTGTAATATTTGAAGCCACTATGGGCGCCAATACAAACTCTTCGCCTTCAGAATAAAAAACGATTCTTTCACTGCTTTTTTCCTCAATTCTGACCAGAGATCCTATGTGGATATTTTCGGCCAGGATTTGCTTATAAATGACATCCGGTTCATCCTCAATGTGCACGATCATACCAACACTGTTGACTTCCATCGATGACAACGGAATTCCTTGAATTTCTTTAATTTTTCCCAATACATTTGGAATGGGGTCACCATGGGGGTCGTAAATTGGATTCCCCAGCTGGGCAGCCAGAATATCGGTTTCTTCATTGCTCAAAAGGTGTTCCATCTCTTCGGCCCTGTCATGCCATTCCGATTTGTCAAAGCCTGTTTTTTCTGCAAGGTATTTTTCCCATAGCCTGTGCACCCTGATGATTCTTAAGGCATATTTTCTACCCTCTTTGGTCAGTTTTAACAGGTCATTTTCAAAGTATACCAAATCATTGACAGTCATTTTATGAATGGCATCGATGATCAGTCGGTTTTTTATCTTTAAGGAATTCGTGAGTGCAATTATATCGGTATCCGATCCGTAATTCTCCAAACGGTAAAGCTGTTTGAGAATATCCTCCATAATTGTTTTCTCATTAGAATTCAGGTTGTTTTTGAATACCCAGTACCATCCCTTCATGGGTCTGAAAAATAAAAAGGATAAAATAACAATCCCTGAAAATATGGCAAGTGCTATGACGGGGTTATAGCTCATCGTTTCACGTTCTTGATTAATAGGTTTTCCGCAACATTGCTGGTAACCACCAGACGGTGGGTTTTTGTTTCTATATGATATGAATTATCATAGGGTTCAATGTCAATTACTTTGATTTTGTCTCCTAAGCCCAGATTTTTTTTGTTTAAATACTTTAGAAAGGTCTCAGATGAATCCTTTACGCCCACCAGGGTACCTGAAGACCCGATCTTCATCTCAACAATACTCATGGTTTTTCTCTTGATGATCCTTCCCAGTTCATCCGGAATGGGATCGCCATGAGGGTCCAGTTTTGGAAATCGCAAAAATGCATCTAGTTTACTGATCAGAAGCTCTGATTTTACATGTTCGAGCTGTTCTGCAATATCGTGCACCTCATCCCATTTAAAATTTAATTTTTGTACCAAAAAACACTCCCAGAGCCTATGCTTCCTGATAACCTTGAGGGCCGTCAATCGACCTGCATCAGTGAGATAAACCCCTTGATATTTCCTGTAGACCACCAGGTTCTTTAATGACAGCTTCTTTAGCATATCCGTTACTGAAGAAGCCTTGGTCTTGATCTTGTTGGCAATCAAGTTCGTGCTTACTTCATTCTCATATTCCTTTTCCAAGGCATATATGGTCTTCAAATAATTTTCTTCTGCCTGTGAATACATATTATTTTTTTGCAAATATAAATATAATTTTAGATATGCCTAAATTATAATGGCTAATTTTAACTTTTGAATACTTTCAAGACTAAAATTCAAGCGATGTCAACAAAAACTTAATAAAATATTATGGAGTAATGCCCTGTCTTATTGGAAACAGGTCATCTTCAAAAAACAAGAAATCAATTTGTCTTGAGCATTTCCAGCATGGCTTCGGTAAATTCCTCAACAGAAATATTTTCTGTATCCAGGGCCAGAGATTTATCTACGATGAGATCTACCTTACGAAGAGGGAAGGCCAGGCCCGTAACGATTCTTTTCAGCATTGAAACTTCATTATGGACTACCTGATGATCAGCTTTGACCATTTCAAGCAATTCATAAAGCCTTTCAATCCTTTCAACGCATTCCAGGTGGGCTATGGTCGGAAAACTTTCAGGATCCCTGAGAATTTGCCTGAATTTTTCATCGGTAATATTGTATTTGTTGGAGATCCTGGACAAAAACTCAATTTCCTCTGATGAGATATTGTTATCAGCCTTGGCAATTCTAACAATATTGGCAAAATGACTGATGTTCCTCTTTTGCCCGATACTCAAATAAAGATCAGAAATACCCATAAAATAGCAATTAATGATTTCTATCAAAGATACGAAACTATGCCTTAAAAAGAAACTCATTCTTTTGAAAATTAGGTCCTAATTCAAGGTTTACCCTTATCTTTGCAAAAAATCAAAAGAACTTGAGTAAGCAGGTCATTGCTGAACTTTACAAGAATTTTGACAAGGTTGACCAAATTGCTGATGCCGTCAAAAAAGAATCCAACCAAATTCAAATTGCGAATTTGGAGGGTTCGTCATTGTCTTTTTTGATATCATCTGTTTACCAGAAGATCGATCGCCCCTTACTGCTGATCTGTAATGACAAAGAAGAAGCTGCCTATTATTTCAATGATCTTGAACAGTTTTTAATTGCTGACCACCCTGCCAAAAGGCATGATGTGCTCTTTTATCCGGGATCCTACCGACGTCCTTATCAGATAGAAGATACTGACAATGCGAACATCCTATTAAGAGCCGAAGTACTGAACCGAATCAATTCTCAAAAGAAGCCGGCCCTGGTCGTTACCTATTCCGAAGCTCTTTTTGAACAGGTCATTACCAAAAGTGAATTAAAAAGAAATACCCTGAAATTAGCAGTTGGCGATTCCTTATCTCTCGACTTTATCCATGACCTCTTGCATGAATATAAATTCAACAGGGTTGATTTTGTAATTGATCCGGGTGATTTTGCAATTCGTGGCGGGATCATAGACGTATTTTCATTTTCGAATGACCACCCTTACAGAATTGAATTTTTTGGAGATGAAATAGATAGTATCAGAACCTTTGATATTGAATCGCAATTATCGGTTGAACGCATGAACAAGATTGATATCATGCCGAATGTTGAAAATAAATTTCTCGAAGAAAAACGACAGAGTTTTTTAAAATATATTTCCTCTAAAACAATTGTTTTCGCAAAAAACCCCGAACTGATCAAGGTGCAACTGGATAAATTATTTCTCAAGGCGCAGGAGGCTTTTGAAAATTTAAAAGTAGAGATCAGGCCATTGGATCCTAATGAACTTTTTTGCAACGGCAATTTGGTAACGGAGCAGTTAAAAGATTTTTCTTTGGTAAAGATCAATCAAATCAGAGGCGATGAGCAGGACAATTGCATCATGTTCAACAGCCGACCTCAGCCCTCTTTTAACAAACAATTCGACCTGTTAATAGAAAACCTCAATGAAAACACCACAAGGGGTATCAAAAACTACTTGTTTTGCGACAACGAAAATCAGGCAAAAAGGTTTCATGATATCTTTGACGATATTGATCCAAATGTAAAATACCAAACTGTAACAACTCCGTTGTATCAGGGTTTTCTCGATAAAGACCTTAAAATTGCCTGCTATACAGATCATCAGATCTTTGAGAGATATCACAAGTTCAGGCTGAAAAGTGGTTTTGCAAAGAGGCAATCCATCAAACTGAAGGAACTTACAAATTTAGAAATCGGAGATTACGTGACTCATATTGATCACGGTATCGGGAAATTTGGAGGATTACATAAAATTGATGTTGAAGGCAAAAAACAGGAGGCCATCAAACTCGTTTATGGAGAAAGAGATGTCCTGTACATCAGCATCCATGCCCTGCATAAAATAAGCAAATACAACGGTAAGGAAGGAAAGGCCCCTAAATTGCACAAACTTGGCTCGAATGCCTGGAAAAACCTTAAGCAAAAAACCAAGGCACGGGTCAAACACATTGCCTTTAATCTTATTGAACTTTATGCCAAAAGAAAATTAAAGAAAGGTATTGCCTATAAAAGGGACAGTTATATGCAGCACGAACTGGAAGCGAGTTTTATTTACGAAGACACCCCTGACCAGCTTAGTGCGACTGAAGCGGTTAAACAGGATATGGAAAAGGACCAGCCCATGGACCGGCTCATTTGTGGAGATGTTGGTTTCGGTAAGACCGAAATAGCCATAAGAGCCGCTTTTAAAGCCGCCGACAATGGCAAACAGGTTGCTATACTGGTTCCTACAACGATTCTGGCATTTCAGCACGCCAAAACTTTCAGAGAACGGTTAAAGGATTTTCCAATAAGGGTGGATTACCTCAACAGGTTCAGGAGCACTAAGCAAAGAAGGGATACGCTTGAAGGACTTGCCAGCGGAGAAGTCGATATCGTCATAGGAACACATCAGCTGGTCAGTAAAACTGTAAAGTTCAAGGACCTTGGACTGTTGATCATAGATGAAGAGCAGAAGTTCGGAGTAGCCGTTAAGGACAAACTCAAGACCTTAAAAGAAAATATTGATACCCTGACCCTTACTGCCACGCCCATTCCAAGAACACTGCAGTTCTCTTTAATGGCTGCCAGAGACCTTTCTGTGATCAAAACGCCGCCTCCCAACAGGCACCCGATTGAAACCAGTGTGATCCGTTTTGGGGAAGAATCCATCAGAGACGCTATACGCTACGAAATTCAGAGAGGCGGACAGGTATTTTTCATTCACAACAGAATTGAAAACATCCAGGAAGTTGCCGGGCTCATTCAACGACTTGTGCCCGATGCAAAGATTGGTATTGGTCACGGGCAGATGGAAGGCAAAAAACTGGAACAGTTAATGCTTCGGTTTATCAATGGTGATTTTGACATACTGGTCAGTACCACGATCGTGGAAAGCGGTCTTGACGTACCTAATGCCAATACCATTTTTATCAATAATGCGAACAATTTCGGGTTGAGTGACCTGCATCAAATGCGCGGAAGAGTGGGCAGATCGAATAAAAAAGCCTTTTGCTATCTGATCACCCCGCCCTATCATATGATGACGGATGACGCCAGAAAAAGAATTCAGGCCCTGGAGCTGCACTCAGAATTGGGGAGTGGTTTTTACATTGCCATGAAGGATCTTGAGATTCGCGGAGCCGGAGATCTGCTTGGGGGCGAACAAAGCGGTTTTATCAATGACATTGGTTTTGAGACCTACCAAAAGATTTTAAATGAGGCCATCGAAGAATTAAAGGAGAATGAATTCAAGGAACTCTATCAGCATCAACAGCCAGAAACCAGGGAATTTGTCAAAGAAGTACAGATCGATTCCGATTTTGAAATCCTTTTCCCAGATGATTACATCAGCAGCATTTCTGAAAGGCTAAGCCTTTACAAGGAGCTGAGCGATCTTGAAAATGAATCTGAAATTCAACTTTTTGAGACCAAACTGATTGACCGTTTTGGTGATCTTCCCATTCAGGCGTTTGACCTCTTGAACTCTGTTCGGCTCAAATGGATGGCCAGGTCAATAGGTCTGGAAAGGGTCATTCTGAAACAAAAAAGAATGATCGGTTATTTCATTTCGGATCAACAAAGTGAATTCTTCCAGAGCCCGAATTTTACGCGCGTGTTGTCTTATGTTCAAGCAAACGGGAAGACCTGTGTGATGAAAGAAAAGCAAACCAAAAAAGGATTGAGACTGCTAATTACCTTTATTCGAATTGATTCTGTAGAAAAAGCCCTTCAAACCCTCTCAGATATTTAGTTAATTTCTTGTTGATAAGTCGGAGTACATTTTTACATATTGTAACTTCCTTCATTGCTAATTTTTTGTAATTTTTGAATCAGTTAGAAGCTGAAATGCAGATTTGCGCCTATGAAAAAAATGTTCTGATCATGACACCATGATCCGAAAGGACAAAAAAAAATTTATATGAAGAAAAGTACTACAAAGAAAATTTATGTTTTAGATACCTCCGTTTTATTATTTGATCACAATTCAATAACAAGTTTTGAAGAAAATGATGTCGCCATACCGATAACGGTTCTGGAAGAGCTTGATCAATTTAAAATTGGTAATGAAACAAAGAACTTTGAAGCAAGAGAGGTGATTCGATTCCTTGACAAATTGGCAGGAAACAAAAGCCTGAATATATGGATGAAGCTGGGAGATGACAAAGGGAAACTAAAAGTCATCATGGACTCGCTGCACCTCAACAAAATGGACGCTGAGACCATTTATGGAAACACAAAAAATGACCATAAAATTATCAACGCCGCACTTTCTTTGCAGAATGAAGCAAAAAACCGGATCGTCATCCTGGTCACCAAGGATATCAATTTGAGAATAAAAGCAAAAGCCATTGGGTTGATCTCTGAGGATTTTGAAACCGGCAAGGTTAAAAACATCAAAAAATTCTCTGAAGGATTACCCGTGATCGATAATATTGATGCTACAGTCATTCAAAACATTTATCAAAAGAGCCAGGTAAAGGAGAAGGGTATTCTTGGAAAAGAAAAAGTGACCAATGGTTATTACATCCTTAATAATTGCTCCAATTCTGTGCTTGCGAGGTATAATGGCCTGACCGATGCCATTGAAAAGGTGGATAAAAAGTATGTCTTTGGCATCAAACCAAGAAATGCAGAACAAACCTTCGGATTGAATGCTTTGCTTAACGAAGACATCAAACTGGTTGCTCTGGAAGGCGTTGCCGGAACGGGTAAAACACTATTAGCGCTGGCCTCCGCGCTGGAGCAAAAAAATAAATACGATCAGATTATTTTGGCCAGACCCATTATTCCATTGAGCAATAAAGAGATTGGTTTCCTTCCGGGAGATGCAGAGGATAAGATATCGCCTTATATGCAGCCCCTATGGGACAATCTGACCTTTATAAAGAATCAATTCAAGGCCAATGAAAAAAAGAGTAAAGTACTGGAACAGCTTCAGGATTCCGGGTTGCTGACCATCACTGCTCTGGCCTTTATAAGAGGGCGAAGCCTTACCAATGCCATATTCATCATTGATGAGGCCCAGAACCTTACACCTCATGAGGTCAAAACAATTATCACAAGGGCCGGCGAAGGCACCAAGGTCATCTTTACCGGAGACATCAATCAAATAGACACTCCTTATATGGACGAGCACAGTAACGGGCTCACCTATTTGATCGACAGGCTAAAAGGAAATTCCTTATTTGCTCACATTAAACTGGAAAAAGGAGAACGATCTGAATTAGCCAATTTAGCAAATGAAATGCTTTAACAATTTTCCTGACTCAGGGCTTCGCTTATTGTGAAACCCTGAGTTTTTTTATTTATTCCTAAATTGTTTGTTACATATTCTTTCCTGATTCGTCTTAGGATAAATCCTATCCATGAAAAAAATACTTTTAATCTTGATCGTAGTAGTCGCATCATCTTGTGCATCACATACCTCATTCAACACTTTTTACCAGGACCATCAGGAAGATTCTGACTTTTCGTTCGGACTCAGCAGTTCACTGGTGGCAAGCTTTCTTTCTGATGAAGATGCCGAAGACATCAAACCCTTACTGAAAAAAGCGAAACACGTACGCATCCTGGTTTTTACAGAACAGGCTGAAGATAAAACAGCGGCATTTCAAAAATTCATCAACAGGTCGAAATTTGAAAAAATGGTGAAAATAAAGGATGATGAAGACCAATTGGCATTCTTTACCCTTGAAAAAGAAGACCGTATCAGAGAAATTGCTTTAGAGATCAGTTCTGGAGATGAATTGGTCCTTTTGGGATTAAAAACGAATCTGTCCCAAGCAGATCTTGAAGCGTTGGTGAATTAAACCTTTTTCCGCTAACAAATCATAAATCAGGTTACCTTAACTTTTCTGATCACAGCAGAAAGCACTCCGGGGAAAAACCGTTTTACATAAACAGCCAGTTTCTCCTGAAACCCGCTGATAACAATTTCCTGACGACCTCTGCCAATGGCTTTTATAGCCTTTTTAGCAAATTTTTCAGGGCTGAGACCTTTGGCAGTTGCCAGGTCTTTGGTTCCTTGACGTGATCCGTCAGCGGTTAAAGCATTGATGGAAACATTGGTGTTTACAAAACCAGGACATATGATAGTCACGCCAATATTATCTTCAAATATTTCGGCCCTTAAGCTATCGAAAAAACCATGTAAAGCATGCTTGGAAGCAGCATAGGAAGACCTGAGGGGGGTCCCTATTTTTCCAACCACACTCGATATCACAACCAATTTCCCTTCCTGTTTGCTTTTATAATGAGGCAATAGGGCCTTGGTCAGCGCCACGGTGCCAAAATAATTGACATCAATGAGCATCCGGTCTACTTCCAGTCTGGTGGCTGCAGCCAATGATCTTTGACTGATTCCTGCATTATTGACAAGAATGTCTATTCCGTTAAATAGAGCAAGTGCCTCTTTAACCACGTCTTCAGATCTTTCTGTTTCTAAAAGATCCAGGACCAGTACTTTCACATTTTCAGGGTTTTCACACCTCGATCGAACAGACAAAAGTTCCTTCTTGTTTCTGGAAGAAAGAATTAGCCTGACCTTGAATCTGGAAAATTCAATTGCCAATGCTTTGCCAATCCCTGAAGAGGCTCCGGTAATCCAAATGACCTTGTTTTCAAAATTCATCTTTTTATTTTCTATCAAATATAAGGTTTCGGGAAATAAACTTGAACCATCACTTTATGGCAATTTCTTCAGGATCCTGAGATAAATTGTACCTTTGAAAAAAACAAAACGGAAATGGCCAGAAACCTGTTACTGATCCTCTTTTTATCCAGTCTCGCCTCATACGGGCAATATTCAATAAAAGGGTCCTTCGAATCTGATCAGGATTTTTCCTGGATATTGCTTTATAAACTTGAAAACGGGAGTCAGACCTATATGGACAATGCAGACGTGATTGAAGGCGCTTTCGAATTCAAGATTGCCGAAAAAGAACCTTCAGGAATATTCAGGGCCTACTATCAGATTGAGAACAATCTCTATGTTGAATTCATCTATAACAGGGAAGAAATCGTTTTTTCATTTGATCCGGATGATCCGGAGAATTCTATTCGATTTTCCCAATCAGAGGAAAATAACCTCACCCGTGAATATTACAATCAAATTCGCAGGACCCAGGGATCACTTGATTCATTGCAAGCCCTTTTCTTCGATCCTGATACCAACAGGCAGGATCAAAAAATGCTGAAAAACTATCAGCAGTATTTATCTGATCTTGATGCACTGCAATCAACTTATGAAGAAAAATCAAAGGGGAAACTGGCAAATCACTTTATACGGGCAAGCAGACAATATAACCCTGAGGTACCCTATAACAATTCCTCAGATTATATTGCAGGCATAAAAGAGCACTTCTTTGATGCAATTGACCTGCATGATACAGTTTTAGGACATTCTTCTTTTATACACAACCGCTTGAATGACTATGTGTTTTACCTGAATCAGGCCGATAATATGGCAAGCATGAATGCAATGCATCAGGAATCCATAAAAAATGCCGTTAACTGGATTGGTGAGGAAGTAGACATTTTAGCAGGATTTCAAACCTCCCTTTTAGAAGCCTATTTACTGGAAGAGAATGTGACGATGCTCAACTATGTAATGGACCTTCATTATCGCTCCCTGCCTATGGACCTGCAGGATGAGGATTTGATACAAAGGGTATCCGCAACCCTGAAAACAGCAGTTGGTACGAGGGCCCCCGATTTTGAATGGGATCAGGGTGGTGAAAAGAAAAACTTATATGCTATCAAAGGAACAGATTATTATATTGTGTTGTTCTTTAGTTCCAATTGTCCGCATTGTCAAATTGAAATTCCTGAGTTTTACAGTTTTATCAAGGGCATAGAGAACATTAAAGTTATTGCCGTCGGACTTGAGGATTCAAAAGAGAGCTGGGAAACAATGACCGGGGGATACAACGAATTTATCAATATTCTTGATCTCGATAAATGGTCGAGTGATAAAGCAAAAAACTATGGTGTGAATGCGATTCCTTCTTATTTTGTTCTTGATGCTGATAAAACAATCCTTGCAAAACCGACAGATTTTAAAGAGCTAAAATCGATGTTTGAAACCAGGTAGCTTCAAATATATTTTTTGAATTAAAGCCTGTATTCTAAAATGCTCTGATCGTTATTAAAAATGATAGAAGGCATCTTTAAAATGCACAATTTCATTCACTGTCCCTTTAGAGATGATCCCGATCACATCAAACCTGACCTCCACGTTTAAATCCTGGTTGTTGACATAGGCATCTATGGCTGAAGCCAGCAATTTTATTTTTTTGCTGTTGATGAAATCCTGGGGGTCACCAAAAAAACGGGTAGACCTGGTCTTCACTTCCACTATGGCCAACACCGTTCCTTTTTGCGCAATGATGTCCACTTCGGCCTTTTGATGCCTCCAGTTTCTTTCCTTTATCCGATAACCCTTGCTGATCAAATAATCAAAAGCGAGCTGCTCTCCTGCTTTTCCAAGTTCATTATGAGCAGCCATATCTTATCTGAATCTAATTCTGGTCCTTTTCTTTGAAACGCTCATGTCTACGTAAGCCCCGAGCAATAAGGCCCGGTTATCCTCTAAATGACCCGCCGGAAAATCAAAAACAACAGGAAAGTCGGTCCCTTCAACGGCCTCCAAAACAATTTCTTCCAGGGTCTTCCCAAAAGCATTTCCTTCATTTTTTTTAAGTTTAAAATCACCCACGATCACCCCTTCACATTTCTGAAAGAACCCGGCTCTCTTGAGGCTGATCATCATCCGGTCAATATGATACAGAGCCTCCCCCACATCTTCTATAAAAAGGATCTTACCACCCATACTCAAATTAGTGTCAGAACCGAGCATGCTGTAAACAAGTGAAAGATTTCCCCCAACCAATTGGCCTGTGCTCTCTCCGGTTCGGTTGTGGTCTGAAGATTCAATTTTATATTGCAACTTCTTGCCAAACAAAGCATGGTAAAGAGTTTGAACGGATTCTTTTTGCACCGGATCCTCCAAATTAAGAGTGAGCGGCATTTGCCCGTGAACAGACTGGTATCCCAGGTTGTGGACCTTGTTGTGAAGAACGGTAATGTCAGAATAGCCAATGATCCATTTGGGATGCGCCATAAATTTAGAAAAATCCAGATCATCAATAAGCCTGATGGTACCATAGCCCCCACGAGCGGCCCATATGGCTTTTATACTGGGGTCATCAAGGGCCTTCTGTAAATCTTCAAGGCGCTCCTGGTCAGTTCCCGCAAAGGTATGATCCTGAGATAAAAGATGGTTACCAAAAAAAACGACCAATCCCCAATGATTGGCCAGTTCAATGCCCGGATCAACGGCAGTCCTGTCTTTGACTTTTCCTGCAGGAGACAAAATCATGATGGTATCTCCTTTTTTAAGGTAGGGAGGTTTGACCAGGTCTCTGGTGATGGTCATTTCCTGATCATTTTGAGCCTCAAGTCCAAGGGTGATTAACAGAGCGGCAAGCGTTGTCAAAAAACAGCCTTTAATATTACTATGCATCTTTAAAATTTTTGATAAAAATAGAATATAAAATTCGTTTTTCACAAATGTGTTGAGAAGTATCAACAGCTCTCGGGAATAATGAAAATAAAAAAGGACATGTTTGCTCTTTTTCTTACTTTTGTGGCTTAAATTTTTCTCATGCAAAATCCAAAAAGATATACCATTACTGCAGCCTTGCCCTATACTAACGGCCCGGTTCATATAGGACATTTGGCAGGGGTATATGTTCCTGCGGATATTTATGCCAGATATCTTCGCTTAAAAAATAAGGATGTGGCTTTTGTCTGCGGTTCTGATGAGCACGGAGTACCCATAACTTTAAAAGCAAAGGCCGAGGGAGTTTCGCCTCAGGCCGTAGTTGACAAGTATCACGAGATCATTAAGTCATCCTTTGAGGCCTTCGGTATTAGTTTTGACAATTACTCGAGGACATCTGCTGCCGTCCATCATGAAACGGCTTCCGCTTTTTTCAAGGACCTGTATGATCATGGAAAATTTATCGAGGAAACATCCGCCCAGCTTTATGACAAGGAAGCAAACCAGTTTTTAGCAGACCGGTTTGTCATCGGAACCTGTCCAAAATGTGGCAATGAGGAAAGCTATGGGGATCAATGCGAAAATTGCGGAACGAGTCATAATGCACAAGACCTGATCAACCCCAAATCGGTGATAACAGGCAATGTACCTTCCTTAAAGGAAACCAAGCACTGGTACCTTCCACTCGACCAATACGAGAACTGGCTGAATGACTGGATCTTAAAAGGACATAAGAATGATTGGAAAACCAATGTGCTCGGACAGGTCAAATCTTGGATCGATGACGGTTTAAAACCAAGAGCCGTAACACGTGACCTGGATTGGGGAATCCCGGTTCCTGTGAAAGGAGGCGAGGGTAAAGTGCTTTATGTCTGGTTTGATGCTCCTATCGGATATATTTCTTCCACCAAAGAATGGGCAGATCGGGTTGGGAAAGACTGGGAACCATACTGGAAGGACAAAGAGACCAGTTTGATTCATTTTATAGGAAAAGACAATATTGTTTTTCACTGTATTATTTTTCCGGCCATGTTAAAGGCACAGGGCAGTTATATCCTTCCGGAAAATGTTCCTGCCAATGAGTTTTTGAATTTAGAGGGCAACAAGATCTCTACTTCAAAGAACTGGGCCGTCTGGCTTCATGAATACCTGCTTGAGTTTCCCGACAAACAGGATGTCTTAAGATATGTTTTAACAGCCAATGCACCCGAAACAAAAGATAATGATTTTACCTGGAAAGATTTTCAGGCCAGAAACAACAACGAACTGGTGGCTGTTTTTGGGAATTTCATCAACCGGGTTATTGTACTGACCAATAAATACTATGAAGGTCAGGTTCCTGAGGCGAAAGACCTCACTGCTGTGGATGAACAAACTCTTGAGCAGCTGGGGGCATTCCCTTCCATCATTTCAAGATCCATAGAGCGCTTCAGGTTTAGAGAGGCCTTAACTGAATTGATGAACCTGGCGCGGCTTGGCAACAAATATCTTGCAGACGAAGAACCATGGAAACAGATCAAAACGAATCCTGAAAGGGTGAAGACCATTATGAATGTTGCTCTACAGATCGCCGCCGGACTTTCGGTCTTGTGTGAACCGTTTTTACCTTTCACAAGCGCTAAGCTAAAGAATATGCTGCAAATGAAGGATTCCGATAATCTTACATGGGAAACCGTTGGTGAAAAAAAGACTTTGCTCAAAGCAGGACATAAAATCAACAAGCCTGAATTACTTTTTGCGAAAATTGAAGATAAGGAAATCCAGGTTCAGGTTGAAAAACTCGAGGCCTCCAAGAAACAGATTGAAGAACTGCCTTTGGAGCCTCAAAAGGAGACCATTGAGTTTGATGATTTTAGCAAACTGGACATAAGGGTCGGTACCATTCTTGAGGCCGAAAAGATCCCCAAAACGAAAAAATTACTGAAATTAAAAGTGGATGTGGGTATTGATGTGAGAACCATTGTCAGCGGAATAGCTGAAAGTTTCGAAGCGAAAGATATTATTGGGCAAAAAGTTACTGTTCTTGTCAACCTTGCTCCCAGAAAATTAAGAGGTGTTGAAAGCCAGGGAATGATCCTGATGAGCGATACCCCTGATGGTAAACTCAGCTTTATCGAACCGGATAGAAATGCGGTTCAAAACGGTGAAAAAGTGAGTTAAACATAAAGTATAAATGTATCAAAACATGAAACTTCCAATTTGTTTCATGTTTTTTTATGCCCTAAATTGTTTTCTTTTAAAAAAAATTCATCATCCTTGTCAACCCTGATGATCATTTTTGCGTCTTTATAAATACAAGGCCTTTTAAGCATGTTGAAAGTCATTCAAATCAATGAAAATACCGAATTAATAAAGCAGTCGCTTCAAAACAACAGAAAGGCTCAAAAAAAGTTGTATGAAAAATATTCGCCTAAAATGTTGAGTTTGTGCGCGTATTATATCAAAGACATTCAACAATCGGAGGAAGTGATGCTCAATGGCTTTTTGAAAGTATTTACAAAATTAAAACAGTTTTCGAACAAGGGCAGTTTTGAGGGATGGATCAGAAAAATAATGGTATTTGAATGTATTTCTTATTTACGTACCAAAAATAAATACCTCTTCACTGATACAATTGAAAATTTTGAACCCCTGGTTGAAAATGAAGTTGAACTGAGTATTGCTGTTGAGGAGCTGCACAACCATATCAAAGAGCTGCCAGAAGGTTGCAGAATTGTATTCAATATGTATGTTATTGAAGGTTACAAGCACCAAGAAATAGCTGATATGCTGAACATAAGCGCAGGTACATCTAAAACACAGTTGTTCAGAGCGCGAAAAGCCCTGAAGGAAATAATCGCCTTACACGAAAAAAAATATTATGAAAGACGTTAAATACAGAGAGGTGCTGCAGAACCGGACCCTTGAGCCCTCAAAAGATTCCTGGGAAATCCTTGAAAAGAAGTTAGCGCGGCTTGAAAATAAGAAGCGTCGACACTACGCTCCATTGTTTAAATATGCAGCCGTTATTTTGGTTTTGATCTCCTTGGGGGTATATTTTTATCAATGGCTTCTGAAAGTGAAATATAGTTAACATTATCAACAACAATTTCATCGATTATTGGAAACACTTGCAGGTTTTTATAACTAACCGATTCTTCCACTTTGAATGAACTGCTTTTATTTGTATCCGGATCACTAG
>CBDUAP010000023.1:0-22823 GCA_965365165.1 uncultured Flavobacteriaceae bacterium | reverse complement strand
TTTTGGCGGGGGGGTCTTTAGAGCAGCCATAATCATTAGAAAGTAAGGGTAAAATATACTAATTCTTGTTAAAAAAAATCATGATAAAAGTCACTGTTTTAAGGATTTTAAAAATAATTATGATGAGAAGATCAGTAAGACAAAAACCTTTTATTAAAAGGTGTTAAGTCACTTCAAGTGCCTTGACTCTAAGCTCTTTACCTTGAATAATTCCTTTGAGATAGTTTTGACAATTCGGGCAAGGGTCATAAACATGTTCCAAGGAGAAAATATGATCGCATTCCATACATTGACCTTTCCCTTCGATAAGGTCAATTTTTCTGACGGCATGCTCCAAGACCGTATCCTTTACAACACCAGACCACGCAAAATCTAAGGCATCAAGCTCTACACCTGCTAAGTTGCCAATTTCTAGTTCAATGAGGTCTATTCTTTTTGCACCTGCTTTTTCAGCCTCCTTTTGAGCAATTTTAAGGATGCCCATGACGATGGATAACTCATGCATAGCATTCGCTTTTTTATGAATTAACCTATAAATATAACATAATTATACTTAAATAATATGATAATAGTCATGTTATCAGTTATTTAAAAATCATACATTTAAAATCATTTTTTCTATTTATCAACACATTATTCCTAAAACTACCGATATGGCAACAAAAGATGGGGTTAGAGAAACCTATTATGAAAGTGCAATAAGAAAGGGTTACAATCGTAGGGATTTCATGAAATTCGCTGCATTTATTTCAGCCTATATGGGGCTGGAACACTCCCTTGTCGGTCAGGTTGCAAATTCATTAGAAACCAAGCACAGGCTGCCAATTATATGGGAACATTATCAGGAATGCACCTGTTGCAGTGAGTCATTTATTCGTTCTGACCATCCCATGGTGGCCGACATTATCCTTGACAATGTTTCACTGGATTACACCGAAACACTGATGGCTGCATCAGGACATCAGGCAGAGGCAGCAAAACACGATACCATGGAAAAATATCATGGGGAATATATTTTATGTGTTGAAGGTTCGGTTCCTATGGGTGCAAACGGAGTGTATTGTACCATTGCTGGGAAAACAGCTTTAGACCACCTCAAGGAGGCTGCGGCAGGGGCAAAGGCGATCATTGCCTGGGGCAGTTGTGCCACCAACGGATGCGGACAGGGCGCAAAACCCAATCCTACTGGAGCCACACCCATCCATAAGATCATCAAAAACAAACCCATTATTCAAATGCCCGGATGCCCTCCTATAGGGGAGGCCATGGCGGCACTGATCGTGCATTATGTCACTTTTGAAAGATTACCTGAATTGGACAGAATAGGAAGACCCAAGGCATTTTACGGGAAACGAGTTCATGACACCTGTTACAGACGGCCTTATTTTGATGCAGGACTTTTTGCAGAATCCTTCGACGATATTCATGCAAAAGAGGGTTATTGTTTATACAAACTTGGATGTAAGGGGCCATCGACATATAATGCTTGCGGAAGTATGAAATGGAATAACGGAACGAGCTTCCCAATTGAATCAGGTCATGGCTGCATTGGTTGCAGCGAGGCTAATTTCTGGGATAACGGACCATTTTACAAACGCATGACAAATGTGCCAGGTTTCGGAATTGAAAGTTCAGCGGATAAAGTAGGCATAATTGCCACCGGGGTTGTTGCAGCAGGTTTAACGGCTCATTCGATAGCGGCAAATGTTTCGAAATACAAGGAACTTAAAGGCCGGTATACCCGGGGAAAAATCAACGAAGGTAATTTAGAAAAAAACGAAGAAAATTAGGCAATTATGGCAAATAGAATAGTTGTGGATCCGGTTACAAGGATCGAAGGACATTTAAGGATCGAAGCTGAGATTAAGGATGGTAAAATAGTAGACGCCTACAGTTCCAGTACCATGGTGCGAGGACTTGAAAATATAGTCAAAGGAAGGGATCCCAGAGATGTTTGGGCATTTGTTCAAAGGACTTGTGGCGTTTGTACAACAGTGCATGCCATTAGCTCGGTCAGAGCGGTGGAAGATGCGCTGGGAATAGCCATCCCACCCAATGCCGAAATGGTGAGAAATATTATGGAAGGTGCCTTGTACATGCATGACCATTCGGTTCATTTTTACCACCTGCATGCTTTAGACTGGGTAGATGTGGTCAATGCATTAAGTGCAGACCCTGCTGAAACCTCAAAGATCGCTCAAAGCATTTCCAGTTGGCCAAAAAGTTCACCCGGATATTTCAGCGATGTTCAAAAGCGTATTCAAAAATTTGTTGACAGTGGTCAGCTGGGAATTTTTGCAAATGGTTACTGGGGTCACCCTCAGATGAAATTACCTGCTGCAGTCAATCTATTGGGAGTTGCGCATTATCTTGAGGCGTTGGAATGGCAGAAGGAAATCGTAAAAGTACATACCATTTTAGGAGGCAAGAACCCACATCCTAATTATTTGGTAGGAGGTATGGCCTGCGCCATCAATGAAAACAGTACCGGTGGGCTCAATGCAGAACGACTTGCCCATGTGGGTAAACTACTGAAAGAGGGTAAGGAATTCATTGAACAGGTTTATATTCCTGATTTGCTGGCAATTGCATCTTTCTATAAGGACTGGGGAGCCATAGGTAAAGGGGTTGGAAATTACATGTCATACGGGGATTTTCCTGTGAATGGCTATGGAGATCCGAGTAGTTTTAAATTTCCTCAAGGAGTTATCCTCAACCGAGATTTGTCGAAGGTTCATGATGTTGACCATCGCAATGGCGACATTGAAGAATTTGTGAACAATTCATGGTATGAAAATTACAAGGAGGGTGCTGATACAGGAAGGCATCCGTGGGAAGGAGAAACGAACATAAATTATTCAGGGCCCCAACCACCATTTGAACACTTGGATGTGGATCAAAAATACAGTTTTGTCAAAACGCCACGCTGGAAAGGCCATGCCATGGAAGTAGGCCCTTTGTCGAGACTTTTGGTAGGATACGGAAGGGGCAACAAAGAAATCCAGGATGCGGTGAATGGCGCGCTTTCTCATTTGAATGTTCCTGTGGAAGCCCTATTCTCTACCCTGGGCAGAACAGCTGCAAGGGGAATTGAATCTCAACTTGTGGCAAACTGGACCATGGAATTTTATGACCAGTTGCTTTTGAATATAAAGAATGGGGATACACGCATGGCCAATATGGATTTATGGGATCCTTCAAAATGGCCTGCTGAGTCAAAAGGAGTAGGTTTTACCGAAGCACCTCGAGGAGGCCTGGCCCACTGGATTAAAATTAAAGACGGAAAAACAGAGAATTATCAGCAGGTGGTTCCTACTACCTGGAATGCTTCACCCAGAGATCCAAAAGGGCAAAGATCTGCCTATGAGTCTGCATTAATAGATACTCCAGTGGCAGATCCGAATCTTCCCTTGGAGATCATACGTACGGTGCACTCCTTTGACCCTTGTCTGGCTTGTGCGGTGCATTTATATGATGAACACGGAAACCACATTTCACGTGTGACAAATGTAGGAAGTTGTGACGTCTAATTAAATTATCAAAAACTATGGATAGCTACATGGGTAAAACTTACGATTTTAAAAGGGTCCTTGTTTGGGAACTCCCGGTCAGGATTTTTCACTGGTTGAATGCACTGTGCATCGTAGTATTGGCTATAACAGGTTTAATTATTGCTAATCCTCCGGTCCTTATGTCGACTGCTGAAGCGGTAGATTCATATTGGTTCGGAACAGTCAGAATGATACACTTCATAACCGGGTACATCTTTTTTTTAAATGCCATTGCCAGAGTGTACTGGGCCTTTCGGGGTAATTATTATTCTAATTGGAGGGCCTTTATTCCCTTATCCAGAAGGGAATGGCAAAATATCAAACATGTGATCAAAATTGATATCCTGTTACAGAATGAAGAAAAGGAAGTGCTTAAGAATATCAGTGTAGGTCATAATTATGTGGCATCGATGTCTTATGTTATTTTATTCCTGTTGGCATTGGTTCAGATATTTACGGGGTTTGGACTGTATGCGCCAACCTCAGGCTGGTGGTTGCCTAAATTATTTGCCTGGGTGCCATACTTTTTAGGCGATGAGATGACCACTCGATTTATACATCATCTGTCTACCTGGTTATTTGTGGTGTTTACATTAATTCATGTCTATCTGGTTTTTTACCATGACTGGCTTGAAGGCAGAGGAGAATCTTCTGCCATGATCAGTGGTTATAAATTTGTTAGAAAAGAGCGTTTAAAAAGCGGTGATCATATTTAGAGAAAATTATGAAGAATGAAAAAAGAGCTTCGATAGCTGTCAGCAGTGATGCATTCTTTTTTGAGAAAGACAAATCAGCAAGTACCCTTATCCTCGGTATAGGAAATTACCTCATGGGTGACGAAGGGGTTGGCGTTCAGCTTATCCAGGAAATGATCAAAAAGGATTTGCCTGAAAATATAGACATTCTGGATGGAGGAACAGGAGGCTTTTTACTGCTTAGCTCTTTTGAGGCCTATGGCCGGGTTATTTTGGTGGATGCTACAATGGACGGCAAAGAAGAAGGAACCGTATCACTGATCAAGCCAAAATTTGCCGCTGATTTTCCCTCTGCCCTCAGTGTTCATGATGTTGGTCTAAAGGATCTGATCGAGTCGGTCTATTTAATGGATTCGAAACCTGAAATCTACCTCTTTACAATTTCGATCAAAGAAATGAAACCGATGACACTTGAACTGTCTCCCAAAGTGAAAAAAGCCATTCCTGAAACCATAGAACAAATCATGGAACTGACCATGAAACTGCAAAGTATAAATGTTTAACTTCGCTTCAGTACTTTCTTTAGATCTGTATTGGTAAAACACGGCACATACAAAATAATCCTCAGCGGTCGCGTTCAGGGGGTGGGCTTCAGGCCCTATGTATATGTATTGGCAAATCGGCAGGGACTTTCAGGATACGTTTCAAACAATGAAGAGGGCGTCATTATTTTAATCACGGGTACGGAAACCGAGGTCCATGGTTTTTATGAATCTCTGGTTCAAAATCCGCCCCCTATGGCGCATATTAAAAGTCATCGCCTGAAGCAAATCAAAAAGGTTCAGTTTGAAAATTTCAGGATCGTCCCTTCGGAGAAAAATCAAAAATTAAATTTGGCCCTGACCCCGGATTTTGGTTTGTGCGATGACTGTAAAAGTGAAATTTCCGACCCGAAGAACAGAAGATTTTCGTATCCGTTTACCACTTGCGTGAATTGTGGTCCTCGTTGGGCCATAACCAACACTTTCCCATTTGAAAGGAGCAACACCACTTTGAAGAATTTTGAGATGTGTCTTGCCTGCAAGGAAGAATATGAAGACCCTGCCAATAGAAGATTTCATTCCCAAACCAATACCTGTCCGGAATGTGGCATTGATCTGGTGCTGGAGCAGGTTGACGGAGGAATTGTTCCTGTCCCGGGAAATTCCTTCTTTAAAAAGATAAGTCAACTCATAGAACAGGGAAAGATCATTGCCATTAAAAATACGGGTGGATATTTGATATGTTGTGACGCGACCAATACTAAGGTGATAGAAAGGTTGAGAAACTTAAAAAAAAGACCCAAAAAACCATTTGCTGTACTCTATCCGTCAATGGAAATGCTGGAAAAGGACCTGGATGTGAACAGCCAGCAGCGGAATACATTATTATCGACAGAGAAACCCATCGTTATCATTTCAAGTCGCAATAACCGTTCAGGTCTTGCGCTGCAGGCTTTGGCACCTCAGCTCTGTCAAATAGGTGTGATGCTTCCCTATACAGGGATTTTGCAATTGTTGTCAGAAGAACTTTCACGTCCTGTTGTGGCAACCAGTGGTAATATTCACGGAAGCCCCATCGTAAGTAAAAAAGAGGATGCGGTAGCATGGATCTCAGGACTGACCGATTATTTTGTGCACCACAACCTTTCCATCGCAAACCCTCAGGATGATTCAGTGGTTAAATATAGTTTTAAAGATGGCCAAAGCATCATGTTCAGACGGTCCAGGGGGTTTGCGCCAAATTTTATTGATTTCAGGTCAACATCAAATCAAAAGGTACTGGCCATGGGGAGTCATTTAAAAAGCACCTTGTCTTTTATACCAAATGATTATCTGTACATCAGTCAGTATTTAGGGAATCTGGACCAGTATGATGTTTATGAGCGATTTGCCCGGACGGCAAATAAAATGTGTACCATCTTTGAACAAGACCCTGACATTATTTTAGTCGATAAACACCCGGCATACAACAGCACACGCTTCGGACATGAATTGTCACTGAAATACGGATCTGAAATACGGAGCATACAGCATCACAAAGCTCATTTTGCATCGGTTTTAGGAGAATACGACTTGTTTGACGAGAAAGAAACTGTGCTAGGCGTTGTATGGGATGGAACCGGATACGGAGATGATCAACAGGTCTGGGGTGGTGAATTCTTTACTTACCGGAATAAAAAAATAGAACGGTTGACGCATTTTGAATATTTCAACTGGTTGGCAGGAGATAAGATGGCGCAGGAACCCAGGCTGTCATTGTTCTCACTGATAGACGATACAGAAGAAGAGGTCTTAAATCAGAAATTTACGCCTCATGAGCTGGATATCTATCGAGCACTCAAGAAAACCTCTGAACTCAAAACGTCTTCGGTGGGAAGGTTATTTGACGCTGTAGCCTCCCTGTTGAATCTTTGTGATATAAACACCTATGAAGGGGAGGCTGCCATAATACTTGAAAACAGCGTTTTGTATGAGCAGGTGGATTGTTGTAAGGCCTATTTCAGTATTGGGGATGGGGTCAGGGTCTGCACTGCAACCTTATGGAACAATCTTTATCAGGATTTTATGAAAGGAACGGAAAAAGAAAAGATCATTCTGAATTTTTTGTATACCCTGGCGACAATAGTCACAGACATTGCCTCCAACCAAAAAATCAAAAAGATCGCTTTAAGCGGAGGTGTTTTTCAAAATACTACGCTGGTAGACATGCTAAAAGATATTTCCAATAACCGATTCGAATTATTTTTTAACCGTAAATTAGCTCCTAATGATGAAAACATATCTTACGGTCAGATCATGTATGATCAGAATTGTGTGCCTGATGAAAATGGGTCTTGAGTAAGGAGCGTGAAACCAAATCATATCAAATTAAGGATTTCTAATGAAATATTTAAGTGAATACAGAAATATAGATGCTACTCAAACGGTGCTTAAACAGATAAAGAGATCGGTCACGAGGCCATGGAACATCATGGAGATCTGTGGAGGCCAGACCCATGGTTTGGTGAAGAACGGAATATTGGAATTATTGCCTGAAAAGATCAGAATGATACACGGCCCTGGTTGTCCTGTTTGTGTTACGCCACTAAACCTTATTGATAAGGCCATTGAGTTGCTTGATCAGGGCGTTGTGGTTTGTTCCTTTGGCGACATGATTCGTGTTCCGGGGAGCAAAAAAAGTTTGCTGGAGGCCAAGGCATCCGGTGGTGATCTAAGGATATTGTATTCGCCTTTAGAAGCCGTTAAAATTGCCCGAAATAACCCTGACAAAGAAGTAGTGTTTTTTGCCGTTGGTTTCGAAACAACGGCTCCTGCCAACGCTTTGTCTGTACTCCACGCTCAAAAGGAAGGACTCAAGAATTATTCAATCCTGGTTTCACACGTACTCGTACCGCCGGCCATGGAGGCTATATTAGCTGATGAATTTAACAGTATCAACGCTTTTTTAGGGGCGGGTCATGTATGCGCCATTATGGGCTATAAAGAATACCATCCTTTGGCCGAAAAGTATAAGGTCCCCATCATTATAACCGGATTTGAGCCCCTTGATCTCGTTCAGGGAATCCAGATGGCAGTAGCTCAGCTGGAAAGAGGAGAGGCAAAGGTTCAAAACCAGTATACGAGGGTGGTAAAAGAAGGAGGAAACCGGGAAGCCATTAAAGTAATTCAAAAGGTATTTGAAGTGGGTGACCGAGAGTGGAGGGGAATTGGAAATATTCCGGACAGCGGATATAAGATCACTCCTGAATTTAAAGATTATGATGCCGAACGAAGATTTGGGATCGATAACATCAGGGTCGATGAAAATCCTTTTTGTATGGCTGGAGATGTATTAAAAGGGCTTAAAAAACCGGTTGAATGCCCCGAATTCGGAAAGCGGTGTTCTCCTGCGAATCCTTTAGGGGCTCCAATGGTTTCTTCCGAAGGAGCCTGCAGTGCTTATTATAATTTTTCTGAACATTCAATGCTATAAAATATGAAGGAAAAAGGCTTAAATTTTGACAAGATCAACCTCGGCCACGGCAGTGGAGGGATCATGACCAGGGACCTGCTTGATAAAATAATTTTTGCAACTTTTGACAACCCTTTTTTGAATCAGAAACACGACGGAGCCATCGTCAGAATCGATGGTGACATGGCCGTTTCAACAGATAGCTTTGTGGTCTCACCGGTATTTTTCAAAGGGGGCAATATAGGAGAACTGGCAGTTAACGGAACCGTCAATGACGTCGCTATGTGCGGTGCCATTCCAAGGTATATTTCCCTGGCGTTTATTGTTGAGGAGGGTTTGAAAATGACCGACTTCATTGAAATTGTTAAAGCCGTAAAAGCAGCAGCTGATGAAAGCGGCGTACAGATCATAACGGGCGATACGAAGGTTGTGGAAAGGGGTAAAGGAGACAAGATTTTTATCAATACAACAGGTTTTGGTGAGGTACATCCTAAAGCCAATATTTCAAGTCAAAACATCAAAGAAGGCGACAAGGTCTTTGTCAATGGTTTTATTGCGCAGCACGGGATGGCGATTATGTCACAAAGGGAGGGGCTTGAATTTGAATCTTCTATTGTTAGTGACACTACGAATGTTAATTTTCTGGCTATGAAATTACTGGATGAATTCGGAGAGAAGATCCATTTGTTCAGAGATCCAACACGAGGAGGCGTGGCCAGTGTGTTGTCTGAAATTGCAGGTGATACAGGAATGGGAATCAGTATCAGTGAAGCAGATATTCCCATTGAAAAGCAGGTGGCGGCGGCTTGTGAAATGCTGGGCCTCGACCCTTTGTTTGTGGCCAATGAAGGTGTTTTTATAAGTATCGTATCATCGGATGTCGAGGAGGACTTTCTGGCTGAAATGAAAAAGGACCCCAAGGGAATCAATGCAAAATGTATCGGGTATGTAACCCGTGCTCATCCCAAGAAAGTAGTGATGCAAAGTACCATCGGTGGAAAGCGTATGGTTAGCCCCTTGATAGGTGAACAATTACCCAGAATATGTTGAATTAAAAGGTTTTGAACCTAGTTTCCTATCATCCAGTAAATCCCGATGATTATGGCGAAAACACCACCCGCCAGCCTGATCCCTTTGAACAGTGTCTGGTTATGCTCATTCTTTGCAAAGCTTGAGATGCTCCCCATTACCATAGAAAAAATTGTCATGGCTGTAATGATCCCGATGATAAACCCCAGGATATAGGTTGAGGCATCAAAATTGTTTTCAAATCCCAGGATGGGTATAAAAAGGATGAAATGAGCGATGCCGGCCAGTCCGTGAAGAATTCCTATTGAGAAGGAGGCCATGAGGCCCTGTTTGTCTTTCTTTTTATGAAGGTGTTCATGTGTGCTGTTGTGCTCGTGCTCATGCGGATGCTTGTGGATCATCGGATTGTTTTCACTGTGGATGTGCAGGTGTTTGTGTTGGGGTTCATTTTTAAAAATCTTGTAAAAGGCCCAAATCCCTATCATGATCAGCACCAACCCCACGAGTTGCTCGCTGTAACCCGATATTTTTTCCAAAGGGATCATTGATTTGAACACGACAAACAGGAATCCGATAAGGGCCATCCCAAAGATGTGCCCTATGCCCCAGAATAAACCAATTTTCCATGCCTTTCTTTTGGATTCAATGGCAAAAGGAATTACAGCCGCCAGATGATCGGGCCCCATGATCACATGAAGTATGGAAGCGATAAGACCCGCGAAAAGCGGAAATGAGATCTGCAAACTCAAACCTGAAAAATTTATTGCCCCGATTGGCTTCGGGATGCATGTTTTAGCTTTTAAAATTACGATTTAAGTTCGGATAAAAACCTGATAAAAGTCTGTTCTTAAAATACAGCTACGGCGTCCCAGTGAATGATAACTTCATAGACGAAAATGACTAAAAAGACAAGGCTTACCAATAGTTTCATCGTGGTAGAGGCAAGAAAACCAATGAAGGAGCCAAAAGCCGAACGCAGTGCCCGCTTGACATTTTTGGGTTCGTTGATTAATTCTCCAATCAAGGCACCCAGGAATGCTCCTAATACAAAGCCCAGAGGAATGGGGGCGATTAGCCCGATGATCAGGCCCAGGGTAGCTCCGGTGGCTCCTTTTTTGCTTCCTCCGAATTTTTTGGATCCCATACCGGGAATGACATAGTCAAGAAAGAAAATAAGGACGGCTATAAAAAATGTGATACCGAGCATTTGGTAATTCATGGGTATGGCATCGGTAAGATGTAAAATGAGGAGCCCGAACCATCCGGTGACAGGTCCTGGTAACACGGGTAATATTGAACCCACGACCCCAATGATCATCATGCACAAACCCAAAAAAACCCAAAGTAAATCCATAGGTGCAAATTTAGCGAAAGATACTAAATATCACGGTAAGCCTGGCGCGGAACGGGTAACTACAGATGTATACAAAAAAGTGCCTTTAGTTCCCTATTTTAACCATGGGTTCCTTTCTTTACCTGGCAGTTCCTCCAGGGACTATGCTGCTTCATTTTCATTCGTTTTATATTGATGGAACATAGTATTAACAATTTGTTCAAGTTTTGTACAATAGAGTTTCTTTTTCAAAAATATTTGTACATTCACAAGGTATAACCGAATACAATGTTTTTTAGGCTGGTCATCCTCATATCCGTTCTTACGGTAACGATATCCTGTGATTTTATATCGCCTAAACGAACGACTCTCAGTAATGCCGTGGCGATAGATACTGTGATCGATTATCAGGAGGTCGATGTATATCCCTTGTTCATGGACTGCAATAACTGTGACACCAGTGAAAAACAGAATTTATGTTTTGAAATGGAGCTGATCAGACAACTTCAAAAAATTACCATTGACATTGAACTGGGGGCAAATAACCAAATCAGAGATACTGTCATGGTCGATATTTTGGTAAACACTCAAGGAAAAATATCAATTTCTGAAATACACAAAAGCGACTATATTGTGGAGGCTTTGCCTGAACTTGACAGTCTTTTATACCGCAGTATTGCCGAGTTGCCTGCGGCAGTACAGCCTTCTTTAAAAAGGGGAATTCCCGTAAATTCCATGTTTAAATTGCCCATTATCGTTTCTCTGGAGAGATAAGTATTTATTTTTTAAAGTGACGACCCTTCCAACTGTATGATTTTTTGAGCGAAAGCAAGGCCGCCATTATTGTAAAAATAGGGTGTAAAATACTTGACGGAAAATAAGATTTCAAGACTTCTTTCTGATCAAAAAACACTGCTGTTTTATACAAAAGAAGGAAATCAATATTGAATTTAATGATAAAAAAAAGTCCTAAGTGTGTCCAGGAAAAATGATTCAAAAACGACAATACCAACAAAATAACAAGCATCATGTTGGCGCCAAAAACCACCAATCCAACAAGTTTTCCAAAGTTGTAGTTATAAGATGATGTTTTAGAGGCCCATCGAATACGTTGTTTGAGCAGTTCTTTCCAGTTCTTTGCTGAAGCAGTATGCACAATGGCCTCCGAAGATTTAAGGAACCTGACCTTGCCAGGGAAGGAATCATACATCTTTTCCAACAGAAATATGTCGTCTCCGCTGGCAATATCCCGATTGCCTTCATATCCGTTTACTTCTGCAAAGGCTTTTTTCTCATAACATAAATTTGCGCCATTACACAAAAAGGGCCTGATCATCCACTTACCTTTCATGCCAAAACTTCCCATTGTGGCCCCTTGCAGGCTGAGAAAATCCAAAAGCTGAAAGTGATGTAGCATTCCGTTCCCGGATGAAAAAGTTACGGGTGCGGCAATCATTTTGGGTTTTTCAAGACAAATAAAATTGTCAAATGCCTTTAGCCAATTGGCGGGGAGCTGGCAATCTGCGTCTGTAGTAACGATCCAGGGATACGCTGCAATCCCTATGCCTTGTTCAATGGCCTCTTTTTTAGGAGCAGAACTCACAGGCTTGCTGTGGATCAACTTTATGTTCAGGTCTTCGTGTTTTGATTTGAAATCATTGATGACGGGTTCGAACCCGTCATCTGACTGGTCATTGATCAGGATGATTTCCATTTTGTTTGCCGGGTATGCAATATCTCCCAGACTTTGCAACAGGCCCGGAAGCTGATCAGCTTCATTTCTGAATGGAATTAATATCGAAAATTGGTTTTGGGCCTCATTTCCTAAGTTGGAAGGAGACTTTAAAAGATCGAATCCTTTTGCAAAGTACAGGATCAAAATACTGTAAAGGATGCATATGAAGAGAGCCGCAAAGATCATTTTGAAACTTCATTTTTATGCGGTATCAAAGTTGAACCCTTAAATCGAAGGACAAAAACGGTACCGATCATTGAAGGAACAGCAAAGTTGAGGATCCACATCAAACTTGTGACACCGACTATGATCATGTCATTCATGCCAAAATATCCGAAAAGGGAAACAGCCACAGAACCTTTGACGAGCCAGTCAAAGACCACAAAGCCAGGAATGACCGAAGATATAAGATACATCGAAGGAATAAGGGGCATCGCCATACCATAGCTTATATCCAGTCCAAAGAAGATGAGGAACAAATAAAATTGATGTGAAAATACGAGGTACCTCAAAAATGAATAGAAAAGTGTTTTTTGATGGATAATTGAAGGAATCTTCAGGTATTGATTTTTGATTTTATGAATTACCGGGACCCATTTACTTTTAAAAATATAAGCGCAAAGGGCGATCAATAGCAGGCTTAATACAAATACTGTCGTTGAATCTGTTTGAAGGGATGTTGAAGGAAGCACATTCCATAAAAAGGCAATACCCATTAGGCCAAAAGCCAGGGTGATGCCCATTTGATTCATATTTCCCAAAAAATTGAGAAGCAGGATCTTGGACCTTTCTTTTTTCGGAAAGTAAATAATTTTGGCCCCGTATTCCCCGATTCTGTTTGGGGTGATCAGCGAAGCAGTGAGCGATGCCAGGCTTTGTTTTGCGGCACTTAGAAAAGAAACAGGTGCTACAAATGTAACCAGGGTCTTCCATTTAAGGATTTCGAGGATCCAGTTGGTCAATGAAAAAAGAAGCAGCATTGCAATAAAAGCATAATCTGAGAAGTCAAATGCTGTCCTTGAATGATCTGATAAAAATCCATGCAGGCCTTCCTGATCCAGTAACCTTCCCGAAATGATATAATAGGCACCTGATATGATCAGGATTTTGGTAAAAAAAACCAATCGGGAAAAGTATTTTTGTGAGATATTGTACATTTACACAAAGAAACAAAATATCAACAGGATATTTGTTCCAAAAATTAAAAGAATTAACATTGCCAAACGAGAAAATCATATTGGGGATTGACCCGGGAACAACTATCATGGGTTACGGATTGATCAAGGTTGTCAACAATAAAATGTTGTTCATGCAATTGAATGAACTGATGCTGAAAAAGTATTCAGATCCTTACACCAAACTGAAGCTGATCTTTGAAAGGACCCTTCATCTTATTGACACCTACCACCCCGATGAAATAGCGATTGAAGCTCCATTTTTTGGGAAAAACGTACAATCCATGCTAAAACTTGGGAGGGCCCAGGGCGTAGCCATGGCTGCCGGACTATCACGTGAAGTCACTATTACGGAATATTCTCCCAAAAAGATCAAAATGGCGATTACTGGAAATGGCAACGCTTCAAAGGAGCAGGTTGCGAAAATGTTACAAAGCATACTTGCGTTGAAGGAACTTCCCAAAAATCTGGATGCCACAGACGGTCTTGCTGCTGCAGTTTGTCATTTTTATAATGGCGGAAATCAAAAAGCGGATAAAAGTTATTCGGGTTGGAGTGCTTTTGTGAAGCAAAATGACAAAAGAGTAGGCTGATTCTATTTTTATATTTAAAATTGCTTAAAATCATTATGTCGGGTATTTATATACACATACCTTTTTGTAAACAAGCCTGTTACTATTGCGATTTTCATTTTTCAACCTCGATAAAAAAAAAGGAGGAAATGTTAATGGCGATCAGGTCAGAACTCATCATGAGAAAGGAAGAGGTCAAAGATGTTGTGGATACGATTTATTTTGGAGGGGGAACCCCTTCTTTGTTGACCATGAATGAAATCGGGGAGATTCTTGATCTTGTCCAAAAACATTTCAGGGTCAGTGACTTCCCCGAAATTACTCTAGAGGCAAATCCGGATGACCTGGACACGGCAACAATTCATGAATTATCTAAGTCTCCTGTGAACAGACTTAGCATAGGAGTTCAGTCCTTTTATGATGAGGACCTCAGTTTTATGAACAGGGCCCATAATGCGGTCCAATCTGAAGCATCCCTAAAACTGGCTTCACGCTATTTTGAAAATATAAGCATCGACCTGATTTACGGAGTTCCCGGCCTCAGTGAAGAGCGATGGCTGGATAACCTGCATCATGCTTTTGACCTGGGAGTCGTTCACATTTCGAGCTATGCCCTTACTGTTGAACCTAAAACTGCCCTCGATCATTTCATAAAAAGTGGAAAATATCCTGCACCGGATGAATTGCTCGCCAGAAAGCATTTTGAGATCCTTCAGCAGGAATGCCTTAAAAAGGGGTATATACAGTATGAAATTTCAAATTTTGGATTGGAGGGATATTTTTCAAAACACAATGCCTCCTATTGGAAGGGGGCTTCCTATATCGGTATCGGGCCCTCTGCTCACTCCTATGACGGGACCTGCAGAAGCTGGAACATTTCAAACAATGCCAAATATATGGCATCGGTTCTCAAGGGCCAACGGCCAAGTGACAGTGAGATGCTTTCAGTAGAAGATCGCATCAATGAAGCCATCATGACAGGTTTGAGGACCATTTGGGGTGTTTCTTTGACCACTCTGGCAAATACTTATGGTCATGATTACAGACTTAAAATTTTGGAGCAGGCAAAAAGGCATATTGATCAGCAAACCCTTAAACTTGAGAACGATCATTTGTATATTACAGCAAAAGGCTCTTTTCTGGCAGATGGTATTGCTTCTGATCTGTTTTTGTTAAAAGTATCATCCAATTGATTTTCGCTGTAAGATAAGGATGAACTATATTTACTATTTTTAAAATTCTTATATTATAAATATGGAAGCTTTACTCGGTTTATTTCTCGGCGCGATCATCACCTACTGGGCCATGAGATATATAAAGATTCAAAAAAGTAAAGAGATCACCAATGCCCAATCGGTAATCCTTCTTGAAAAAATCAGGAAGGTCTGGAAACTCATTACGGTGGAAGGAGAATTTGCGGAAATTTATCATTATGAAAATACCAAGGAGCGTTTCATGAGCATGGTTTCAAGTAAAAAAAGAGCTATACTCCTGATCAACGCAAAGGCCTATGTAGGATTTGACCTTTCTAAAATCGATATGGAAGCGATCAATGAAAAAAAGGTGATCAAATTGACAAAATTTCCGGATCCCCAGATTTTGAGCCTGGAGACCGACCTGAGGTATTATGATAAAAAAGAAGGCCTCTTTAACAAATTCGATTCAATGGATCTTACCGAGGTCAATTCCAAAGCAAAAGCTCATGTGATGCAAAAGATCCCGGAAAGCGGATTGTTTGATACGGCGAAAAGTGAAGCCCTCGAAGCAGTGTTGCTGATTCAGAACATTGTGGAAACCATCGGATGGACACTTGATTATCAGGATCTTCTACTGGCAAAAAATCAAAAAGGAATGATCCAGGACATGCCCGTAAAAAAGCTTGAAAAAGACACATAAACCTTATTTTAATAAATTTGAAGTGAATCAGGAAAAGGCACTATCCATTTTAAAATCCGGAAGCAATGTATTTTTGACCGGTTCTGCCGGCGCCGGGAAAACCTATGTGCTCAATCAATATATCAAATATCTTAAAGAGAGAAAAATTCCGGTTTCCATCACTGCCTCCACCGGAATAGCAGCCACGCATCTTCAGGGTACAACGATACACGCCTGGTCAGGGATTGGGATCAAGGATACCCTGTCTCAAAGGAATTTAAGAGCGTTAAAAGAAAAGAAATATTTAAAAAAGAATATAGAAAAAACCAAGGTGCTGATCATTGATGAGATTTCCATGCTGCACAAAAAGCAGTTTGAGATGGTCAATGAGGTCTTACAATTTTTCAGGGATACACAAGATCCCTTTGGAGGGATTCAACTGGTGTTGTGTGGTGATTTTTTTCAGCTGCCACCTATTGGCAACAATGCTGAAACCAATAAGGAAAAGTTCTGTTTTATGTCTCAGGCATGGCTTGATGCAAGACTTTCCATCTGTTATTTGACAGATCAGTTCAGGCAAACCGATACCCAATTGAATGCTATTCTCAATGAAATTCGATCGGGTCTGGTCTCACAGAGGTCCATCGAATTGCTCAAATCAAGAAAGGAAGCGATAGGAACTGAGGAGCCCACAAGACTCTATACACATAATCTGGATGTTGACCGTATCAACAGCCAGCACATGGCTGAAATTAAAGGCAGGAAGAAAATTTTTAAAGCCAGGGTAAAGGGGAATTTAAAACTGGCCGAAACCATTAAAAGGTCGATCATGGCCCCAGAATCTCTGGAGCTAAAAAAAGATGCCAAAGTCATGTTTGTTAAAAACAATTATGAAAAGGGATACCTGAATGGCTCTTTGGGTAGGATTTTAAAATTTGACAAAGAGGGAAATCCGGTAGTTCGCCTGAACAATGGGATGGATATTAAGGCCGAAAGCGAAGACTGGAGAATTGAGGATGAAACGGGTAAGCTGCTGGTAAGTTACCGGCAGGTTCCCCTAAGACTGGCCTGGGCCATAACGGTACATAAAAGCCAGGGGATGACATTGGATAGCGCCGTGATGGATCTCAGCAATACTTTTGAAAAGGGACAGGGCTATGTGGCTTTGTCCAGAATAAAAGGTCTGGACGGCCTGCAATTGAATGGTTTTAACAACACCACTCTGGAAGTTGATTCCCTTGCTTTGAGGGCCGATAAGAGATTTCAGGAATTATCTACGGAGGCCGAACAGCAGTTTGAGACAAAATTGCTAGATCAGATGGCGCTCAGATTTATTAAAAAGAGCGGAGGTGTTTCGGACAAGGACGAGATCAGGGAGAATAAAATGAAACTGGAAAAGGGTAAAAAAGTCACAAAAAAATCAACCTATCTCGTTACCAAACAATTGATAGACAAAGGATATTCACTCGATGATATTGTCATTGAAAGAGATTTGACCATCGGCACGGTTTCGACGCACCTTATCAAAATTGCAGCACTGTATCCCCAAACGGACCTGTCACGCTTCAGGCCGGAGGCCAAAGTGATCAACAAGGTTAAAAAGGCCAGAAATAAATTGCTCAAAGAGATTGGGCCCGGAGAGCGTTTGAGTTTAAAACCCATATTTGACATGCTCAAAGGACAGGTCACATATGATCAGATCAAAATGGCGCTGGTGTTTATTTAAATTGAAATTTCATTAGATGAATATTGAAGAATTCAGGGCTTTTTGTTTGGCCAAACCCTTGGTTACCGAAGAATTCCCGTTTGATGAGGTAACCCTGGTGTTTAAGGTCTGTGGTAAAATTTTTGCATTGACCGGACTGGATCATTTGGAATTTAGGGTCAACCTCAAGTGTGATCCTGACAGGGCCTTGGAACTCAGGGACCAATATGACAGCATAAGACCAGGATTTCATATGCACAAGAAGCACTGGAACACGGTAATTGTGGATGGCTCTTTTTCGGATGAACTGTTCAAGGATCTGATCAATCATTCCTACGATATGGTCGTACGGGGTTTGCCTAAAAAACTTCGTGAGAAACTGGATTGACCTTAACTTTTCAAAAAAATCGGGCTGCCTAAACTATTAATTTATTATCTGCTCTGGCCCTGAACCCTGAGGGTGTGACCCCCTTTACAGATTTAAATTTTCTATTGAAGTTCGTCAGGTTATTGAAACCAGACCGATAAGCAATTTCAGCAATACTGTACTCGTTTTTTTTGGAGAGTAATTTACAGGCATTTCCGATTCGAATATCCAGAAGGAAATTGACATAGGTTTTATTCGTTCTTTGTTTAAAGTACCTGCAAAATGCATTTGGAGTCATGCTTGCAATTTCAGCAACCTGTTTCAAAGTAATTCGTTTGTCAAAATGGTCAAGGGTGAACTCAAAAATATCACGCATTCTTTTGCCTTCTTCCTCACCGTAAATTTTTGTGTGTGTGGCAGAAGAAAGGGTTGTGATTTTTCCCTGACTCAATGAATGAAGTATTTCTATAAAAACAATGAATCGTTTCAGTTTGGAAATATGGGGCAGCCTTTCCATCTGTTCAGCAACTATTGTTTTAGGAGCATCAAGCTGAAACCCAAGTTCAGAAAATTTAAAAACATTCTCCACATCTCTGAATTCAGGCAATGAAAAAAAATGTTCCCCGTAACTTGATTTAACCAGGAAAAGAGAAATCATATGAACTCCCTTATTAGTTCTGTCGCTTGTAAACACATGTGGAAGGTTTTCTCCAATCACAAAAATATCTCCTTTTTTGAATGCACCCACGTAATCCCCTATAATACAGGTGCCTTCTCCTTGTTTGATCAGACTGATTTGAATTTCCTTATGCTGGTGCAATTTGGAATAGAACATTTCACCTTTGTCCTCCTGAACGATCAAGGTGGCATTTTCAGGTTTGGGAATTTTAAAAGGCAAGACTTTCATTTCACAAAATTAGATAAATATTATTCAAAAAATGAAATAAAAAAAGTTATTAAGGTAATATAGTATTATAACTTGTTAATTTAAATGAATCCTGGCCCGTTTTCAAGTACTAATTTTGTATCAAAACAATTACGATTATGAAGATACAATGGAAAGGGGTGATGCCCGCAGTAACCACTAAATTCAATGACCGGGACGAACTGGACCTGGACAATTTTAAGCTAAATATACAGGCCCAGCTGGATGCAGGAGTGCATGGGATCATTTTGGGAGGAACCTTAGGTGAGGCTAGTACATTAACAGAATTGGAAAAAAGGACCTTAGTCAGGGAAACAGTTTCCTATGTCAAAGGAGTTGTTCCTGTAATCATCAATATTGCCGAACAATCTACAAAAGCCGCTATTGAACTGGCGCATATGGCAGAAGAAGATGGGGCAAGCGGTTTAATGATGTTGCCACCGATGCGTTATAAAGCAGATGATCGTGAAACGGTAACTTATTTTAGAAAGGTAGCGCAGAGTACTTCCTTACCGATTATGATCTACAACAATCCTGTTGATTATGGAATAGAAGTTACCTTGGATATGTTTGAAGAATTATTGGAAGATTGTCCAAACATTCAGGCGGTAAAGGAGTCAACACGAGATATTTCCAATATCAACCGCATCAGAAACAGATTTGGTGATCGACTTGCCATTTTATGTGGGGTGGATACTTTGGCTTTAGAAAGTTTGTTAATTGGAGCAGATGGTTGGGTTGCAGGTTTGGTATGTGCCTTTCCCGCTGAAACTGTGGCTATTTATGAGTTATCAAAAGCTGGAAGAACTCAGGAAGCGATTGAAATTTATCGTTGGTTTTTACCGTTGTTGGAATTGGATATAAACACTAAATTAGTACAGAATATCAAGCTAGCTGAAGTGGCTACCAGAATCGGTACGGAGAATGTTAGAGAACCCCGATTACCTTTGGCAGGAGATGAAAGAAGAAAGGTATTGGCGATTATTGATGAGGCTATAAAGAACAGGCCCTTATTGCCGGATTATAAAAATTTATAAAATATTGTAGATGTGTCATGATGATTTTGAAACTTATCAAATGAGTCATTTGAAAATAGTTTTGATTGAAAACATACAATTTCAAATAAGCCGGTATTTCAGCTGGTAACATAAAAAAGAGGAAGAAAAGATGATTACAGGAAAAAATTATATCGGTGCTCAGAGAAGCGCAGCGGGAAGTAAAATATTTAGAACCTTTAATCCGGTTAGTAACATAGAAAATGAGCCTCAGTTTTATGAGGCATCTTCAGAAGAGATCGATAAAGCGGTTGCTTTAGCATGGAAGGCATTTACCTGTTATCAGGATTATTCGGGAGAGCAAAAAAGTGATTTCTTAAATGCTATTGCTGATGAAATTGAAGCCTTGGGCGATGAATTGATCAATACCTATTGCTTAGAATCGGGTTTGCCTCAGGGAAGAGCGATGGGAGAAAGAGGCAGAACGATGTTTCAGCTAAGAAGCTTTGCTGATCTTGTTAAAAAAGGGGATTGGGTAGATGCACATATTGATACGGCTCAGCCAGATCGTGCTCCTATTCCAAAACCGGATATTAGGAAAATGATGATACCTCTTGGACCTGTTGTAGTTTTTGGAGCAAGTAATTTTCCTTTGGCCTATTCAACGGCAGGCGGAGATACAGCAGCAGCTTTAGCTGCCGGGTGCCCGGTAATTGTTAAATCACACCCAATGCATGCCGGAACGGGTGAATTAGTCGCCTCAGCCATCATTAAGGCTGCGGAAAGAACAGGAATGCCTGAAGGCGTTTTCTCCAATCTAAACAGCAGTGGCATAGAAGTAGGGGTGCAACTTGTGAAACATCCAAAGGTAAAAGCAGTTGGCTTTACAGGAAGCATCAGGGGAGGTAGAGCTTTATATGATCTTGCCGCTAAACGAGAAGAACCTATCCCGGTTTTTGCAGAAATGGGTAGTGTAAATCCTGTTGTTTTTCTTCCCGAAGCTTTAAAAGAAAGAGGCGGGGCACTGGCTAATACCTATGCGGGTTCAGTGACACTTGGAACCGGACAGTTTTGTACGAATCCAGGCTTGCTTTTCGGGATTCAGGGAACAGCACTCGATCAGTTTATTAAAACGCTCGCTGAGGAGATCGTACTAATAGAACCAGGTTGTATGTTGCATCCTAATATTATAGGTGCCTATAATAAAAATAAGGGAAAAGCACTTGAGCAAAAAGGGTTGCAATTGGTCTCAGAATACGAACAGGCTATTGGTGAAAATGTCGCCCGACAAGCTGTTGCAACGGTTGAAGGAGCTGTTTTTTTAGATAACCCGACGTTACATCAGGAGGTATTTGGCCCCTTCACCATGGTAGTTCAATGCAAGGATAAAGCACAACTTGAGGCCATTATTTTAAAACTGGAAGGCCAGCTCACAGGAACCCTTATCGCAGAGGGTGATGAAGCCAAAAATTATCCGGGTGTAGTCGAGGCGCTTAGAAACAGGGTGGGAAGGATCATTTTCAATGGTGTGCCAACAGGTGTTGAAGTTTGCCCGTCTATGGTACATGGAGGGCCTTATCCGGCTTCAACCGATAGCAGATTTACGGCTGTAGGGATCAATTCGATAAAAAGATGGGTCAGACCATTTAGTTATCAGGATTGGCCAAATGAATTGTTACCTGCGGCACTGAAAAATGAAAACCCATTGGGGCTTACTAGATTGGTTAACAATGTGTTGACAAAAGATGCGATTTAAAATTACTATGATGAAAAGATTTGTCGTTTTGTCATTTTTGCTTGTATTGATCAGTTGTGCCTCTGACAAAAACAGGGCCTCTCAGGAGCTCGCAGGCATTATTCAAAGGGTAGAGGATCATCAAGGTTATGACAAGGATGAATTTCCATTAGGCCGGTTTTCAGGAGATTACTATGCTACAGAGGCGGCATTCGCTAAGGAGCAACTTGGCCGGCTCGATCAGCTGGATCAGGAAAAATTAAATGAGTCGGAGTTGATATCGTATGAGCTGTTGCGTTTTGTACTCCAGAACAGGATAGATTTTGATGCTTTTCAAATGTATCTCAATCCAATTTTGTCTGATGCCGGATTCCACAGCAATCTTGTTTATTTGGTCAAGCCGCTTGACAATTACGACCAAACCAAAATCTACCTGGATAAATTGAATGACATTCCCCGATTCGTTGATGAACACTTCGCTTTATTAAAAGAAGGGCTGGAAAAAGGGGTGTCACAGCCAAGAATAATTTTTGAAGGATATGAGAGCAGTTATGATACCCATATCACTGATCATTTTGAAGATTCATTTTTTTATTCACCCTTTAAACACTTGCCTTCAGATCTGAATGAAAGTCAGAAAGATTCGGTACTGGCCGAAGCGAAGAAAAGTATAGAAAATAAGGTTGTTCCTCAGTTCAAAAGAATCAAGGAATTTTTTGAAGGAACTTATTATCCCGAAACAAGGACCGAGATTGGTATTTCAGCGACACCGGGAGGTCAGGAATATTATCAGAACAGGATCAATTTTTATACCACTAGTGACCAGTATACAGCTGCTGACATCCATGAAATAGGGCTCAAAGAAGTCAAAAGGATCAGGCGCGACATGCAGGCGGTCATCAATGATCTGAATTTTGAGGGAAGTTTTGCCGATTTTTTTCAGTTTCTTAGGACAGATGATCAGTTTTATGCCAAAACGCCCGAAGAATTGATGATGATTGCAAGGGATATGGCCAAAAGAGCAGATGCACAGCTGCCACGTTTTTTTATCACCTTACCCAGAAAGCCCTATGGAGTAGCACCGGTTCCTGACGCCATTGCACCGAAATATACTGGAGGTCGATACATCCCTGGGTCA
>CBDUAP010000022.1:0-22977 GCA_965365165.1 uncultured Flavobacteriaceae bacterium | reverse complement strand
GAATAACTGTCAAGACCAATGGAATTATCAGCACTGCTGACACCGTTAAAATAGACGACATCATCTTTGCTGGCACATGAAAACAAGAAAATGGAAATAAGGAAAAGGGTAATTGTTTTTTTCATAACGAGGGGCTTTTATTGAGCAATATACTTAGTTTATTTTAATAATTCAAATGTATCCTTTTGCTTGATACCATTTTACACGCCATTTGAGGCGGACCTTTTACCAATTTGGTAATACTCAAATCCTTTGTCTTCCAATCGCAAATGTGAATATTGATTACGGCCGTCAAAAATGACCGGATTCAATAATTTAAGCTTAAGTTCCTCAAAATCAGGAGATCTGAATTCTTTCCATTCTGTCAAAAGGATCATTGCATCTGAATTGCCAAGGGTCTCATATTTGGAGTCAAAATAACTGATACCAGCTTCATCCTTTAAATAAAATTCTGCTGCCTCTTCCATCGCCTTGGGATCATATGCCTTTATTTTTGCCCCTCGCCTGATCAATTCCTTTACAACGTATATGGAGGGAGCCTCTCTCATGTCATCCGTTCCCGGTTTAAATGCCAGGCCCCAGAGGGCGAAGGTCATTCCAGAAAGGTCTTCCCCGAACCTTTGAATCACCTTATCTGCAATAACCAGTTTTTGCCTGTTATTCACTGCCTCAACAGAGGAAATTAATTTTGCTTTATATCCTTGATCTTCAGCAATTTTTTGCAGGGCCTTGACGTCTTTCGGAAAACAGGATCCGCCATACCCGCTCCCGGGATAAATAAAACTGTATCCTATTCTGGAATCGGATCCGATCCCGATTCGCACCTGATTCACATCGGCATCCACCAATTCACAAATATTGGCCACCTCATTCATGAATGAGATCTTGGTTGCCAGCATGGCATTTGCCACATATTTTGTCATCTCGGCCGAGCGGATGTCCATTTCAATCATTCTGTCATGGTTATGCGTAAAAGGTGCATAAAGGTCTCTCATGGTCTGAAAGGCCAATTCATTATCGGCACCAATTACAATTCTGTCAGGCTTCATAAAATCGTTGATTGCAGCACCCTCTTTAAGGAATTCCGGGTTAGACACCACATGAAAATCGATAGCAACACCTCTCTTTTCAAGGACCTTGTTGATTGCATTTCTTACCTTGTCACCAGTTCCCACAGGAACAGTAGACTTATCAACCACAATCAGGGGCCTGGTCATGGTTGACCCAATTTCTGCGGCTACGCTCAGAACATATTGCAGGTCTGCAGCACCGTCTTCCCCCATAGGAGTTCCCACGGCTATGAATACAACCTCCGAATGGTCCAATCCATCTTTTAACTGGGTGCTAAAATGGAGGCTCCCGTTTTCAACGTTCTTGACGACCATGGCCTCTAAACCCGGCTCATAGATCGGTATCACTCCTTGTTTTAGCTTATCAATTTTACCTTTATCAATATCTATACAGGTCACTCGATTTCCCATTTCAGCAAAACAGGTACCCGTGACCAATCCTACATATCCCGATCCTACGACAGTTATGTTCATATTAAACTTTTAAATTTTCCTTTTTACTTATTTTTCTCAAAAAGCTCATGGGAATGTTCACGTTAAAACAACTTCCCAGAGAATCAATGTTGACTATGACCCTGTGATTTTTTCCCTCTTGCAGACATGTGGCAATCAAGCCCATGAAAGGACCGTTAATCACCTCGACGTCATCTCCCCTGCTCACATTAACGCAACCAGAAATCTGATGATTCTCTCCGTTCCCGCTTAAAATCCTTAAATTTTCAATTTCAATTTCCCTTATTTTAGCCGGTTTTCCCAAATGCTTTAACACATTCACAGTTCCCTGTATTGGCAAAGTCTGAAAAAGGTCCTTCTCAGGCATGTGCACAAAAACATAAGAGGGAATCAAAGGAACTTCAAGGGTCTTTTTGCGATCACTCCATTGTCTGACAGTTTTGACCAATGGCAAAAAAGCTTCAATTTCATGGTCTTGCATGCGCTTCAACACCTTTTTCTCTGATCTTGGCTTGGTGAATATAGCATACCAATTTTTTTCTTCTTCCGGTTTACTCAAATTCATAAGTCAATTGTACTTTTAATAAATAAAACATGCTATTCGGGGTATTTTGGTCAGATGAACAAATATAATATTTAATATATTTACCCTACAATTTATATCGAAAAATATAAGGTATTTTAGCCGCTCCAAATTTATTGCCTTTTGAACCGCATTATTATAACTGCCACCAACGATCTCACTACCGATCAACGCATTAAAAAAACCAGTGATTGTTTTAACGAATTGGGTTATGATATATTGTTAATAGGGCGTTCAATAAAAAATGGCCTGCCCCTGAATAGCCCCTATAGCACCTGTCGGTTTAGTCTTTTTTTTACTAAAGGATTTTTATTTTATGCAGAATTTAACTTACGGTTGTTTTTCAAATTGTTGTTTTTAAAGAAAAGTCTGCTTTTTTCAAATGATCTTGACACGCTTTTGCCCAACTACCTTGTAAGTAAGATTCGTTCTAATAAGTTGATCTATGACAGCCATGAATATTTTACGGAGGTTCCTGAACTGGTCAACAGGCCAAGGGTAAAGTCCGTTTGGCTCTTTATAGAAAAATTAATTTTCCCCAAGCTGAAAAATATCATTACCGTCAATGAGGCACTCGCTAAAATATACAAGAATAAATATGGAGTACCTGTGGCAGTGATTAAAAATGTTCCTTATCTCAAATCAAAAATTGATCCTGAGGAATTTAAAATTGGTCAGGCAAATGACAGAATCATTCTCTATCAGGGCGCACTCAACATGGGCCGGGGACTCGAATTAATGATCGATTCGATGGCCTTCTTAAAAAACTGCCTCTTTGTCATCATTGGAGATGGAGATCTGCTTAAAGATTTACAAAAGAAAGTCGAAGCCCAGGGCCTAAGGGATAAAATTATATTTTTGGGCAAAGTCCTGCCCGAAAAATTGCCTGGCTTTACCATGAATGCTGATCTGGGCATTAGCCTGGAAGAAGACTTTGGCCTGAGTTACAGGTATGCCTTACCAAATAAAATATTTGACTATGTACAGGCAGGCATTCCCGTGTTGGCTTCTGACCTTCCTTTGTACAATGAACTTTTTGCTGAATTCCAAATAGGAGAAATTTTAAAAACCAGAACTCCGGAAAGTGTGGCACGGACCATTGACCATATCATTGCAAACAGGTTGACGTATCAGCCGGAATTAAAAAAGGCTGCCTCAGTGTATCATTGGGACAACGAAAAACTGAAACTAATTGAATTTATTAAAACCCTTGAATAAAAAATTACACCTAGTAAGCTTTGACGTACCCTATCCTGCTGATTATGGAGGGGTTATAGACATTTATTATAAAATTCAATCACTTGCTGAAAGTGGCATTGAAATTTATTTACACATATATGCGCATGGCAATAATGAACAAACTATACTCCAAAAGTATTGTAAAGAGGTCCATTATTATCAGCGGAAAATAGCCTTTACAAAAGGACTGCATTTTTTACCATTCATCGTTATTACAAGGAATGATCCAAAGTTGATCAAAAACCTCAAAGCGGTTGAAGCCCCTATATTTTTTGAAGGGCTTCACACTACACTTCTTTTAAAACAAAAGCGCCTTCAGGAGCGAAAAACATTTGTAAGGGCCCATAATATAGAACATCATTATTACAGTCAACTGGCAAAGACCGAAACGAACATCCTTAAAAAAATCTACAACTTGACAGAAGCCCTTAAGCTGAAATACTACGAGTCTGTTTTGAAAAATTGTGACCGGATTTTCTCCATTTCAGAAAATGAAAATGAGTATTTTAAAAAAAAATATGGAACAGGGGCTAGCTATTTACCAGCATTTCACCCGAATGAATCCATCAAGGAGCTTACAAAAAAGGGTTATTTTGCCTTGTACCACGGAAACCTTAATGTGGCTGATAATCTAAAATCAGCATATTATCTCATCGAGACTTTCGAAAATCTTGATTATCCTCTGGTCATTGCAGGAAAAAGCCAGCATAAAAAACTACATTCAAAAATTGAATCCTGTAAAAATATCAGCTTTATTCATTTAAAAAATGATGAACACCTTTTGGAATTATTTCACAGGGCGCATATCAACATCCTGTTTTCGTTTCAGCAATCTGGGATCAAACTAAAATTAATCAATGCTCTTTTCCAAAGCAGGTATGTGGTGGCCAATTCAAAAATCACCGAAGGTACAGGTTTGGAATCATTGTGCCATATTGCGAATCAGAAGGATGAAATCCGGTCATGCATATTAAAACTGATGCGTCTTGATTTTTCAGAAGAAGAAATTTCAAACCGGAAAAAACTGTTGCAACAATTCAACAACCGAAAAAATGTTCAAAAAATCATTGCAGAAATGAATGGCTGACTCAGACTACCTCAAAGACTTTATTGCCTTCACATTTGATCGTTTTATGAGGAAATTTCAAAATTAAGGCATAGTCATGGGTAGCCATTAAAATAGTGATACCCGTTTTATTGATCTCTTCCAATACATTCATGATCTCAACTGAAGTTTTAGGGTCAAGGTTCCCGGTAGGCTCATCAGCAAGAATCATTTCGGGCTTGTTCAAAAGAGCCCGTGCAATAGCGACACGCTGTTGTTCTCCTCCTGAAAGCTGATAAGGCATTTTAAACCCTTTGGTTTTCATGTCTACCTTATCGAGCACTTCATTGATCTTTTCATCCATTTGATTCTTTCCTTTCCAGCCCGTTGCTTTTAAAACAAAATAAAGATTTTCATAGACAGACCTGTCATTGAGCAGCTGAAAATCCTGAAATACAATCCCGATCTTCCTTCTCAGAAAAGGAATGTCTTTTTCCTTCAATTTTCGAAGATCAAAACCTACGATACTACCAGATCCGTTTTGCAGCGGAAGGTCTCCGTAAAGGGTTTTCATCAAACTGCTTTTACCACTTCCGGTTTTTCCTATGATATAATTAAAATCCCCTTGTTGAATATCAAGATTTATGTCTGACAGAATAAGGTTTTCCCTTTGAAAAATTGATGCATCCTTTAATTGAAGCATGTTGAATACTTTGATAATGATTGTTAGACCTTTGCTTTTAAAAGCTTAAATATTTCTAAGCAATGACAAACTTAATGTTTAAATTTGAAATATTAAAGTTCCTTATATTTGATTCCGATAATTAGCCGCATCTTTTATTTAAACCCTATTTTTAAGGCCTAAAAATTCCTGCCATGCTTAATATTGACTTGATTTATACACAAACAAAGTACTGTAATTAATAAATTCCTTTTAAATGAGAGGAACGGGTCATAAAAACGACTAAGAGATTTCATGAAAGAAAAGGATTTTTCAAGATCAAATTATGAATATTAATCAGCACACAAATGATAAAATGTAAATTTAAAATATCAATACAACTAACTGGGCTCTGCCTTTTATTCCTATCCGTTTTGACTTCTTGTGAAAAACAACTTCCCGAAGCCGGGTTGAAAGCAGGGGTTTGGAGAGGAGAAATAATAGCCCAGGACAATAAGATCCCCTTCAATTTTGAAGTTGAAAAGGAGGAAGGAGATTACAGGATAGACCTTGTCAATGGTGATGAAAAACTAAAAATTGATGGCGTGGATATTCTTGGGGATTCCCTCTTTTTCAATATGCATATTTTTGATATCAGCATCAAAGCCAAAATTTTTCAGGACAGCCTTGTAGGAACCTATACGAAAAACTATGCTGAAAATTATGTGCTGCCATTCAAGGCTGAGTATGGTAAAAAGGGTCGCTTTGATGGTATCAGCAGTTCAAATAAGTTTGACGGGACCTGGAAAACCATTTTTAAAACAGCAGATGGAAAAGAAACCCCTGCCATAGGAATTTTTAAGAGCCATGACAGTGTCCTTAAGGGAACTTTTTTAACCAAAACGGGAGATTACAGATTTCTTGACGGTTATACCGTGAAAGACACAATGTATCTGTTCACTTTTGATGGTAATCACATTTACAGGTTCAGGGCATTTATGGAAAACGATACTGTTTTAAAAGGAGAATACTGGTCGGGAATGACGAGTTATAAAACTTTTGTCTCACAGAAAAATGATACTGTAAGATTGCCCAATGCGAATGCGCTAACATATTTGAAAGAAGGTTACGACAGGGTTGAATTTGCTTTTCCTGACCTTGAGGGCAAAATCACTTCACTCGACGATGAAAAGTATAAAAATAAGATAGTCATTATACAAATATTGGGGACCTGGTGCCCAAACTGCATGGATGAGACAAAATTTTTATCAGAATGGTACAGGAAAAACGCTTCAAAGGGGGTTGAGATCATTGGTCTTGCGTACGAAATAAAGCCCGAATTTGAATACGCGCGAAATAGGGTCCAGACTATGAAAGAAAAGTTAAATGTCCCCTATGATTTTCTGATTGCCGGAACATCTTCCACCAGATCAGCATCTGAATCATTACCAATGCTCAACAAGGTCATTTCTTTTCCAACTTCAATTATCATTGATAAAAAAGGAACTGTAAGAAGGATCCATACAGGTTTTTCAGGACCTGCAACAGGGGTGTATTATGAAGAATTTGTTGATGACTTCAACCAGTTCATGAAAGACCTGATTGAGGAATGATGGCTTTATTGTTTGATACATAAAAGACTTTTCAACAATCTGTTTAACTAATCAACAATTTTACAATTTATTACTTTTTTGACGTTAGCTAAGTATTGTATATGCTATTTTTGATCTTTATAACAGATTGCTATTAATGAAAATTATTAAAATATTTTTTTTCTTTGCGCTTCTTTCGATAAGCATCGGCCATGCCCAAAAATCGAAGATCTACACCCATGAGCTCTTAGATTATAACCATGCCATGAACTTGTATATGAGCAAGGACTATGTAGCTTCTCAAATGGTGTTCAAGAAAATCAAAAACACCTTTGATCAGGCCTCAGAATTAAAGGCCAGGTCCTATTATTATGAGGCATTTTGTGCCATCAGACTTAAACAACCTGAGGCCGAGGAACTGATGAATGCATTTTTTCAAAAATTCCCTACAAGCACCAAAAGAAATTCTGCCTTTTTAGAGGTTGGAGATTATTACTTCAATAACAACAATTACCCTTATGCCCTAAAGTGGTTCTCAAAGGTCAATGAGTCGAACTTGACCTTTTATAACCAGGAGGAATTTACCTTTAAAAAAGGGTATGCCATGTTTGCTGTTGGCAGTTTTTCAAATTCAAAAAAATATTTTTCGAAATTGCTCAATTCTGATAAATACGGTGCCCAGGCCAAATACTATTCCGGTTATATGGCCTATCAGGATGACGATTATGCAGAAGCAGACAAATACCTGAACCAGGTTGCCGACAATAAGGAGTTTGATGATGATATCCCGTATTATATGGCAAATATCAAATTCAAAACAGGAAAATTTCAGGAGGCTGTTGATGCGGCGCTGCCATTATTGGAAAAATCCAACGGCATTCAGCGTTCAGAACTCTCAAAGATCATCGGGGAGAGTTATTTCAACCTCAATGAATTTGACAAGGCCATTCCCTACCTGCTCAATTATCAAGGAAAAAAAGGCAAATGGAACAATACGGATTATTACCTTTTGGGATATGCTTATTACCAACAAAAAAATTACGAGGAGGCACTGATCTGGTTTACCAAGATCATTGACGGAAATAATGCCGTTTCTCAGAACGCCTATTACCATCTGGCAGAATGTTACCTCAAAAGTGATAAAAAACAGGAAGCCTTAAATGCTTTCAGGAATGCCAAACAAATGGATTTCGATCCTCTTATCAAACAAGATGCCTGGTTGAATTATGCCAAATTAAGTTATGAAATTGGGAACCCGTATAAAAGCGTTGCCGAGGTGATATTGGAATATATTGCTGCCTATCCTGAAGGAAGTGACCATTCCGAAATCAAGGAATACCTCATCAGTGCCTATTTGTCAACAAATGACTATCAGGGGGCTCTGGACTATCTTAAATCAGCTGATTCTGATGACAATGACGCTTATCATAAGGTGGCTTTTTTGTATGGAATTCAATTGTTTCAGAATGGAAATTATCAGGATGCCCTTGTCAATTTTGATCTGTCAATCAACACTTCTTCCAATTCCATCTACAAGGCCAGGTCAATGTTCTGGAAGGGAGAATCCTTTTACAGGCTGAAAAATTATGAAGCAGCCCAGAAAAGTTTTGAAAATTTTAAAGCCCTTCCTGAATCCAAAGAGACAAAGGAACTGAAGAACCTGCTTTACCATCAGGCCTATACATTTTTTCAATTAAAAGATTACAACCAGGCAGGTGGACACTTTAACGAGTACATCAGTTCTTCTGAAAACGAAATCCTGATCAATGACAGCTATTTGCGCCTGGGAGACTGTTTCTTTGCGTTGAGCAATTATTTTAAGGCCATTCCGGCTTATGAAAAAGTGGTCGAGGCAAATGAAAACGATATTGACTATGCACAACTTCAAATTGCTTTTTGCCATGGATATATGGGAGACACCAACAAGAAAATTGAGACCCTGCTCGATTTTACCGCGGTAAATTTAAAATCAACCCTGAGAGATGATGCTTTCTATGAGCTGGGGAACTCCTATGTAAAAGAAAATAAATTAGAAAGGGCCCTGGAAGCTTACGATGAAGTGATCACACACTACAAAATGAGTTCCTTGGTTTCCAAATCCTTGCTGAAACAGGGACTCGTGTATTTCAATACGGATCAAGGTGACAAAGCCCTGGAAAAATATAAAACCGTTGTCAATAATTATCCGGGTTCGGAAGAAGCCAGGGAAGCCATAGCCAATGCAAAACAGATTTATGTGCAACAAGGAAGGGTTGATGAATATGAGCGTTTTATAAGAAATGTTGATTTCGTGAATGTCACTGATGATGACATTGAAAATACGATGTTTGCTTCGGCGGAGCAGTTCTACCTGTCGAACAACCTGATAAAGGCTATTGAATCTTTTGAAAAATATCTGGAAAGATATCCCAATGGAGCAAACGCATTGAACTCTAATTATTTTTTGGCTGACGCCTATGACAGATCGGGTCAAAAAGAAAAGGCGATTCCCTATGATCAGTTTATTATTGACAAGGATAAAAACGAGTATACCGAAAGATCACTTATCAGGGTCTCAACATTCTACATGGATCAGGAAAACTGGGAAAAAGCAGTACAATTGCTTGTTAGGCTTGAAGAAGAAGCAGAGACGGAACAAAATATCATTTTTGCCCAAAGTAATCTTATGAAAGGAAACTATGCCCTCAGGAATTTTGACCTTGCGGTCACCTATGCCGAGAAAGTTTTAGAAAATAAAAAGCTGGAACCAAAGATCATTTCCGATGCTCAGGTCATTATTGCAAGATCTGCCCTAGCCACCGGAGACCTCGATAAAGCCAGAGAAGCTTTTCAAATTGTAGAAGAAACGGCAACAGGAGCCCTCAAGGCAGAAGCCATTTATTATGATGCATTTTTCAAACATCAAGATGGAAATTACAAACTGTCAAATGTTTCTGTCCAGAAACTTGCCTCAGATTTTTCTTCATTTCGATATTGGGGAGGAAAAGGACTGGTCATTATGGCCAAAAATTTTTACGAGCTGGAAGACGCCTATCAGGCAACCTATATCCTGGAAAGCGTTATTCAAAAATTTTCAGAATTTGACGATGTTGTTGAGGAAGCGCAAACAGAATTAAACAAGATCAAGACCCGGGAATCCAAGACCAATTCATCTGTAATTATAGAAAAATAATGATTAAAGGGCGGAAAACACAAATGATAAGAACCATAATATTCCTGGTCATTTTTTTGATTACAGGTGTTGCTTTTTCTCAAAAAAAGAAAAAAGAAAAAATTGCAACTGAGGAGATTGATGTGGTCAAACCTTTCTCTCCATCAGTTTCTGAAGCCTTCAAGATCAATCTTGAGCCTGGAATTGACAGTATCGAGCTGTGGCCAAAAAAGGATGTTACCTATTCAATAAACTCCATTCCCGTCGCTTCAACTTTTACACCTGCAAAAGGTAAAGCAAAAACCTTAAAAAGGATTCCTCCTGAAAGGTTTTACAATAATTTTATATCAGCAGGTTTTGGCAATTACAGCACCCCTATTATCGAAATCTTTGCACACGGAAGTTCATCCAGGTACAATGATATGGGAGGGTTTTTAAATTATCATGCTTCCGGAGGTGGTGTTGACGGAGTTCTGCTGGATGACGATTTCATGAATTTGGATATTGATCTTTTCTACAAACAATCAGAACGAACCTTTGACTGGAAAGCTACGGGTGGAATGTCTCAGCTATCAAACAATTGGTATGGACTTTCTGATAAAATCGATTATTCAGAAACAACCATAAATTCCATTGCAGAAAAGCAGTCTTACACGAATCTCTACCTCCAGGGAGAAATTGCGTTTTTTGATGCGCTGATCCATACGGGTGATATTAAATTTAACAGGTTTTCCGATAAATTCGACAGTAAAGAAAATCACCTGGAACTCAACAGTATCATAGATTTTCCGATCGGGCAAGAACTCATGTATTCAGAAATCAGCCTGGAGTTTTTAAATGGTAAATTTGAAAACAATTTTTTTCAAACCGACAATTTAAGTTATACCTATTTCAATCTGGGTTTCAGCCCGAACTTTGAGATCCTGAGAGACAACCTGACTGTCAATGCCGGTGCAAGGCTTTACTACAGCATCACAAACGATTTTGATGGCAGCAAGTTTTATATATATCCCAACATTACGGCCTCATACAATATCAGTGAAGAGGCGCTGATTGCTTATGCAGGAGTGGTTGGCGACCTGGAACAAAACAGCTATAAGAACTTTGTAGGGGTCAACCCTTTTGTTTCTCCAACCTTATTCATCCAGCGAACAAATCAGCAATACAACGCATATGCAGGAATCAAAGGCCTTTTGAATTCAAAAGTACGATTCAATCTGAAAGCTGCTTATATCAGTGAAAAAGACAAACCTCTTTTCAAATTAAATCCTTCCCTGACCGACGGAACGAATGAAGTGACTTTTGGCTATGAGGCCGCTAATTCATTTCAGGTCATCTATGATGATGTTAATACCATCCATTTTAACGGAGAAATCATTTTCGACCTTTTCCAGGAGTTTAAGTTCGGGGGGAATATAGAGTTTAACTCCTATAGTTTGAACAACGAGGCACATGCCTGGAATTTACCCTTGATCAAGTCTGCTTTACTGGCCAAATACACAAAAAAGAAATGGAGTGCTGGAGCTGATCTGTTCTTTTCAAGTGACCGTAAGGATGAATTGTCTATCATTCCTTCCTCAAGAAGCATTATTACCAATGGGGCCTACTTCGACATAAATCTGAACGGTGTATATCACATCAATGATAAAGTCGATGTTTTTGCCAATTTCAACAATATACTGAGTACTAATTATCAGGTCTATACCAACTTCAGGGTACAGGGCTTTCAGTTCTTTGCAGGATTAAAATATAAGTTCGACTTCTAGATAAAAAGTTTAACTGTACATTTTTTGATAATACTCCTGATACGAACCTGAAGTGACATTGTCAAGCCATTCGCCATTTGACAAATACCAATCTAATGTTTTTTCCAGACCCTGTTCAAAAGTGACACTGGGCTCCCAACCCAATTCTTTGTTGATTTTCCCGGCATCTATTGCATATCGCCTGTCGTGACCCGCCCTGTCTTTTACATAGGTGATCAACTTCTCTGAACTCCCTTTTGGCCTTTTTAGCTTTTCATCCATCAATTTGCAAAGCAGGTGGATCAAATTCAAATTTGTCCATTCGTTAAATCCTCCGATATTATAGGTCTCTCCCAGGCTTCCCCTGTGAAAGATTTCATCGATGGCTATTGCATGATCGTGCACGTATAACCAATCTCTTGTGTAGTTGCCGTCGCCATATACGGGAAGGGCTTTGTTGTTCTTGATATTATTGATAAAAAGTGGGATCAATTTTTCAGGAAACTGATTGGGGCCGTAATTATTGGAACAATTACTGATGACAAATGGTAAGCCATAGGTATTCCCATAGGCCCTGACAAAATGATCCGAAGCTGCCTTGGAGGCGGCATAAGGTGATTGGGGATCATAAGGCGTCGTCTCGGTAAACAAACCTGATTTACCCAAAGATCCGTATACCTCATCTGTAGAAACATGATAAAATAATTTACCTTCCATGTGATCATGTGATGCCTTGAAGGCATTCAGAAGATTTGCCGTTCCTAAAACATTGGTCTCGATAAATTCATTCGGGTTGGTGATTGACCTGTCTACATGGCTTTCGGCTGCGAGATGAATTACGGAATCAAACCGATTTTTTTCAAAGATGCCGTTGATAAATTCAATATCTTTTATATTCCCTTTAATAAAATGATAATTTGGTGCTCTTTCTAAATCTTTTATATTCTCCAGGTTACCCGCATAAGTCAGTGCATCCAAATTGTATATGTGATAGTCCGGGTATTTGTTAACAAAATGGCGAACCACATGTGACCCTATAAAACCGGCTCCTCCTGTAATTAATATATGCTTGCTTTCCTTAGTCATCCCTTTTATTTAAAACTTATTGTTTTTGGTTCAATTGCCATTGCCATGCAGAGGACAGTGCCTCTTCAAGGCCTAATTCTGCCTTCCAGCCAAGTTCCTTGTTCGCCAGGGATGTGTCTGCATAGGCTGCAGTAATGTCTCCTTCCCTTCGGGCAACTATTTTATAATTTAATTTCTTCTGATTCACTTTTTCAAAAGCTTTTATTACTTCCAGAACAGAACTTCCTTTACCCGTGCCAATATTGAAAAACTCCATTTTAGACCTGTTTTTTCCTTCCATTAACCTTCTTAAAGCACTGATGTGGGCCCTGGCAAGGTCAACCACATGAATATAATCTCTGATCGCGGTCCCGTCAGGGGTTGGATAATCATCACCAAAAACAGATAACTCCTTTCTGATACCAGCTGCTGTTTGCGTCACAAAAGGAATCAGGTTTTGAGGCACTCCTATCGGAAGTTCCCCTATTTTCCCGCTTTCATGCGCTCCAATAGGATTAAAGTACCGCAGCGCAATGGCCTTTAACTCACTAACCTTCGTCAGGTCAGACAATATCTCCTCTCCAATCTGTTTGGTGTTTCCGTAAGGGGATTCTGCCGCCTTTACCGGGGCGTCCTCAGTAATCGGAAGCTTATCGGCCTGACCGTAAACCGTGCAGGAAGAACTAAAAATAAAACAAGGAACTTTTTGCGCTTCCATGGCTCCCAGCAAATAAACCAGGGAACTGATATTATTTTCATAATATTTCAAGGGTTGTTCAACACTTTCACCAACAGCTTTAGAAGCGGCAAAATGTATGACCCCGTCGATTTCGTGATTCCTGAAAAATTCCTCAACAAGAAGCTTTTCCTTCAAATCCAGGTTGACATATTCAGGTTTTATATGGGTTATAGCCCTAATCCCTTCAAGGACTTCAATCCTTGTATTCGAAAGATCATCGATAATGACAACGTCAAAACCTTCCTTTTGAAGTTCTACGACAGTATGAGAACCAATAAATCCGAGTCCGCCCGTTACCAGTATCTTGCTTTTTTTCATTTCAATTTTTACTTTTTATTTATACTGAACGATCTTTGACCTTGATTTATCCAACAAAATTCAGAATCGTTTCGATGATATGGTCTTGTTGCTCATGATCAAGCTCTGTATGCATCGGCAATGAAATTACCGTTTTTACCAAATCATTTGTAACCTCAAAATCCGCTTCATTGTATCGTTCATCAGCATATGCCTTTTGCTTATGCAACGGAACCGGATAATATATGGCATTTGGAATTCCTTTCTCAAGCAAATGCTTGTGAAGTTCATCTCTTTTTCCGTTTGTTATGATCAATGTGTATTGATGAAACACATGGCAATTGCAGGTATCACAAATTTCTCCGCATTTTTCTGTTGTAGGGGTAATAATATGCTGATTTGACCTGAAACCCTTATTGTAATATTTAGCCGCTTCTCTCCTGGAATTGCAATAATCATTCAAATGCGGCAATTTTAATCTTAAAACAGCTGCCTGAAGACTGTCGAGTCTTGAATTCACCCCGACTACATCGTGATAATACCTTTCATACATCCCATGATTTACAATGCCTCTAATGGTATGGGCAAGTGCATCATCATTGGTAAAAATGGCGCCGCCATCACCATAACAGCCTAAATTTTTGGAAGGAAAGAATGAAGTCGTTCCTATGGTTCCAATAGTTCCTGCCTTTTTGGTCGATCCGTCACTGAAAGTAAAATCAGCCCCAATGGCTTGTGCCGTGTCTTCAATGACATACAAATTGTGCTCTGAAGCGATCTTTAAAATGGCTTCCATATTGGCCGCCTGGCCAAACAAATGTACCGGGACAATCGCTTTTGTTTTTGGCGTAATCGCATTTTTAAGCGCGTTGAGGTCAATATTAAAGGTCTTTGGGTCAACGTCCACCAAAACCGGTGTCAATTTGAGCAATGCAATAACCTCAACAGTTGCCGCAAAGGTAAAATCTGCAGTTATTACTTCGTCTCCCTGTTCCAAACCAAGGCCCATCATCGCTATCTGAAGGGCATCTGTACCATTGGCACATGGAATCACATGTTTAACATCCAGATATGCCTCCAGGTCATTCTGAAATTTTTTTACTTCCGGACCATTGATAAAAGCGGCTGAAGAGATGACTTCATGAACGGCCTTATCCACTTCCGGCTGGATTTTTTCATATTGACTTTGCAGGTCAACCATTTGGATTTTTCTCATTTTCGGGTAATTTTTAATCTTATTTCATTAAACAGCCAGACAAAAATACAAATATTTTACGCGCTGTTCTTCTAAATTTTTAATTTAGCTGACAGATGAACCAACTGTATAATTTTGTCATTTTCCTTTTTGGGCTTACTGTCCGGTTTCTGTCTTTTTTCAACCAGAAAATCAAACTTTTTGTCGAGGGCAGAAAGGAAACTTTCCCAAAATTAAAAGCTGCCATTGACAAAGATGACAAGACCATCTGGATGCATTGTGCCTCTCTGGGAGAATTTGAACAAGGCAGACCCATTATTGAGGCCTTGAAGAAATCAGGAACAGAACATAAAATCATCCTTTCTTTCTTTTCTCCATCAGGATACGAAGTGCAGAAAAATTATCCGCACGCCGATGTGGTTGTCTATTTACCAATAGATTCTCGAAAAAAAGCCAAAAAATTCATTGAATTGTCTCATCCCTCAATGGCTGTTTTTGTAAAATATGAGTTTTGGCCCAATTTCCTGAATGAGCTGAAAAAAGCATCCATAACTACCATACTTGTTTCCGGAATTTTCAGAAAAGACCAGCTCTTTTTTAAACCGTACGGGGCCTGGTTGAAAAAGTCCTTGAATGCCTTTGACCATTTTTTCGTTCAAAATGAACTTTCCAAATCCTTGCTTGAACAGATCAGTTTTAGCAATGTTACGATAAGTGGTGACACAAGATTTGACAGGGTAGCTTCCATTTTAAAGCAAAACAATTCACTCGATTTCCTGTCAGAATTCACAAAAGGTAAAACCGTATTAGTAGCTGGTAGTACCTGGCCGGAAGATGAGGCTCATTTGATTCACCTTATCAATCATAAATCTTATGAAAATGTTGCTTTTATTATAGCCCCGCATAATATCAACACTAAAGACATTCTCAGTTTGAAACAGGCTTTTGATAAAAAAACGGTACTGTTTTCTGAAGGGATTCCAGATTACCAAACCAGCGTACTGATTATCGATACCATTGGTTTGCTTACAAAAATATACAGTTATGCTGATGTGGCTTATGTTGGCGGGGGCTTTGGGAAGGAAGGAGTGCACAATGTTCTTGAGCCCGCAGTATTTGGCATTCCGCTGGTGATCGGGCCCATTTATGAGAAGTTTGAAGAAGCAAAAGATCTTGTTCGCCTGAAGGCCTGTACTGTAGCAGATTCAGAGAAAAGTGTCCTGCAACATTGTGACAGCTTGATCTCATCTCCTGAATTAAGAAAAAAAATGGGAACAAAAGCCGAAAATTATATCAAGGAGCATTTGGGTGCCACTAAAATTATTTTGGACTTTATATATGATAAGATTTGATATAATCACTAAATTGTAATGCTAAATATTTCAACTGATGATCAGAGAAAAACTAGAAGAATACTACAGTGTTGTTTTTGAAAAGGAATTACTTGACGAGATAGCCCAGGCAGGTACCTACAAGAAAGTGAAGGAGAATGAACTTTTACTTGACATCGGGGATAAGTTTCACCAGATTCCCTTGATACTTACAGGGGCGATTAAAATAAGCAGAGAAACCAAAAACGGAGACGAAATTGTGCTTTATTTTCTTGAAAGGGGAGACACCTGTACAATTACTTTCGGGAGTGGATTAAACAGCAGTAAGAGCAAAGTGCGCGGGGTGGCCGAAAAAGATTCCGAATTGATTTTTATCCCTGTTGAAAAACTAGAGGACTGGATGGTAAAATATAAATCATGGAGGAATTTTGTAATAGACAGTTATGATATACGACTGAGTGAAATGTTGGAAGCAATTGATACCCTTGCATTTCTAAAAATGGATCAACGCCTGTTCAAATATCTTACAGATAAGGTTCAAATTATGAGAAGTACCAGTCTTAACACAACACATCAGGAAATTGCGGTTGATTTAAATACTTCCAGAGTTGTGATTTCAAGATTGTTGAAGCAATTGGAAAATGAAGGGAAGATCAAACTATTTAGAAACAAAATTGAAGTGCTGGATTTTTAACGTGTAACAAATGTTACCTATTTAAGCCTTGAATCAATTAAATTTACATCTAAACCTTAATTAATATGGAATTTATTTTACAACCATGGGCTTGGTATGTTGCAGGGCCGATTATTGCTTTGTGTATGTATCTCATGTATTTCTTTGGAGAGAAATTTGGTGTTTCATCAAATCTGGAGACTGTTTGCGCCATGGGAGGTGCGGGCAAATTTGTAGATTTCTTCAAGTTTGACTGGAAAAAAAACAAATGGAACCTTGTTTTTGTAGTGGGCTTGATTCTTGGAGGCTTTATTACAGACCAATGGCTTACACCAGATGAAACAGTTGCCATTAACCCCAAAACCGTGAATGATCTGGCAGAAATTGGAATCTATAATGCGGGTGCTGAATATTTGCCTGACGAAATATACAGCATTGAAAGCATGTTGACTCTTAAAGGGTTTTTGATCCTTCTTGTTGCCGGTGTTTTGGTAGGTTTTGGCTCAAGATATGCCGGGGGTTGTACGTCAGGTCACGGGATCGTGGGCTTGAGCAGCCTTTCCATGGAATCTTTTATTGCCGTTGGCGGATTTTTTATAGGTGGCTTGATCATGACCTGGTTTATATTACCCTATCTGTTTTAATTTTTTTTAATTATGAAATATATTAAATTTTTATTGGTAGGGATACTATTCGGTATAACGCTGAGCAAGGCCGAGGTCATATCGTGGTTCAGGATCTATGAAATGTTCAAACTCCAGTCTTTCCATATGTTTGGGGTCATTGGATCTGCCGTTGCCATTGGCATCGTCATAATGTATTTGTTCAAAAAAGAATCCTTAAAAACGATCAAAGGAACAGCAATACTAGTCGAACCCAAGAAAAAAGGAATCCCCAGAAACCTTGTTGGAGGTATTATTTTTGGTTTGGGCTGGGCCCTCGGCGGTGCATGTCCGGGACCAATGTATATCCTTCTTGGAAAAGGAGTTGTCGCAATCCTTGTTGTTTTATTTGGTGCGCACCTTGGTGCATTCCTGTATCACTCAGTCAAACATAAACTGCCGCATTGATCTGTGAAACAGGTTTAATAACACAGAATTTTATTTATCCTATTAAGTTCAGGGCATTTTCGTAAATTTAGCCCTCTGTTACCTTTTTTAATTGTATGACAAAATTAATAGATAAACACGGAAGACAAATTACCTACCTGAGACTTGCAGTCACAGACAGGTGCAATCTTCGTTGTCAATACTGCATGCCTGAAAAAGGGATTGACATTGTTGCACGAAAAGAATTGTTGAGCTTCAAGGAAATGTACAGGATAGCAAGGGTGCTCAGCGAAATGGGTGTTGACAAAATCAGGTTAACAGGCGGAGAACCTTTTGTCAGAAAAGATTTTGTCAATTTTCTGGAGTCCCTGTCATTCAATGACAAACTCAAGGAAATAAACATCACGACCAACGGAGCGCTGATTGCCAAACATATTCCGCTCCTTGAAAAAATAAAGATCAACGCTGTAAACCTTAGCATTGACAGTCTTGACCGAAAAAAATTCTTTCAAATTACAAGAAGGGATGTATTCCCGGAAGTTTGGGGAACTTACCAGCAATTGCTTCAAAGCAATTTGAGCCTCAAATTAAATGTAGTGATACAATCGGGCGTCAATACAGATGAAATCATTGATTTCATAGCGTTGACGAAAAAGGACAAAGTTGCTGTCAGGTTTATCGAAGAAATGCCTTTTAACGGTAAAGGGCTTCGTCAGGTAAAAGAAGTTTGGAATTACAATAAGATATTAGAGGAAATCAAGTTAAAATATCCTGATATACAGGCAGTTGTTTCTTCAAAATCCTCCACTTCAAAAAATTTCAGGATTGAGGGCTATCAGGGAACATTTGGAATCATCCCTGCCTTTACCAGGTCAATTTGCACTGACTGTAACAGAATCAGGATTACAGCCACCGGATTATTCAAAAATTGTTTGTTTGACGACGGGGTTTTCAATCTTAAAGATTTTATCCGAAAAGGTGCCAGTGACAATGATTTGAAAGCCTTGTTCATCGCCACGGTTCAACAAAAGCCTTTGAATGGATTTATTGCTGAGGCCAACAGGAAAAAAGGAAAAGTTTCAGAAAGTATGTCCACGATTGGCGGTTAAAATGATAAAATGAAAGAGCACAAACAGTTAATCAGCGTAGAAGATGCTACTGCGATCATACTTGAGGCAGCAGAAGATTTCGGAATTGAAGAAGTTCCATTTCAAAAGTCTTTGGGAAGAATTTTAAAGGAACCTGTCTTGGCAGACCGAGAAATGCCTCCTTTTCACAGGGTAAGCATGGATGGGATCGCCATAAATTCATCTGTTTTTGAATCCGGGAACAGAGAATATATTATTGAAGGAATTCAGGCGGCAGGAAGCCCTCAATTATCACTTGGCGATCCGGAACATTGCTTGGAAGCCATGACCGGAGCAATGCTCCCTTTCGGAACCGACGCTGTCATTCCCTATGAGCTTATTACTATTGAGAATAACCTGGCAAAGATAAACGTTGAAGATGTTCAGCATTTTCAAAACATCCATGAGCAAGGCCTTGATCGAAAAAAGAACGAGGTGCTGATTCAAAAAAACACCAAAATATCCCCGGCTGAAATAGGTGTTCTGGCCACCGTTGGAAAAACAAGTGTAAAAGTTGCCGCTTTGCCAAAAGTTGCTATTATATCAACGGGTGATGAACTCGTAAGCGTAAACCAAACGCCCCAGCCATACCAGATTAGAAAGAGCAATGTACACAGTTTGATTTCATTGCTTGAAACCAACTGTATTCAAGCTGAATCATTTCATTTACAGGACAATAAGGCGGAACTGAATCAAAAGATAAAAAAGTATCTTGAAACCTATGACGTTTTAATGTTCAGTGGAGCCGTAAGCAAAGGAAAATTTGATTATCTGCCTGAAATTCTGGACCAGCTCGGGGTGAAAAAATTATTTCATAAAGTTCAGCAAAGACCCGGAAAACCATTCTGGTTTGGTAAAAAAAACAACACTACTGTTTTTGCATTCCCCGGGAATCCGGTTTCAACTTACGTCAGTTGTTTGAAATATTTTTTACCTTGGCTTAATTATTCGCAAACAGGACGTGTTGACAAAAAATCGTTTGCCATATTGTCAACAGACTTTATATTCAAACCAGAACTAACCTACTTTTTACAGGTAAAATTAAAAAATGACAACGGGATGGTCATGGCGCATCCCATTGTTGGAAACGGATCAGGGGATCTCGCCAATTTAACGTTGAACGACGCCTTTCTAGAATTGCCTTCAAATCAAAGTGAATTTAAAAAAGGCACTGTATTTCCTGTCATTCAATATAGATTTTAAACGCATCATACCTTGGAAAAATTTTCACACATAGACGAAAAGAACAAGCCAAAAATGGTTAACGTAATTGATAAAAAAATTACCAAAAGACGCGCTGTGGCTCAGGCCAGAATGTTCTTGGGAGAAGAAATTGTTGCTTTGCTTGAAGGCGATGAAATCAATACCAAAAAAGGGCCTGTTTTTCAAACGGCTGTCATCGCGGGAATTCAGGGCGTAAAACGAACGTCAGAGTTGATCCCCATGTGCCATCCTTTGCCTCTTGACGGTATCGAAATTACAATCGAGATTTTAGACCAGGCACATTTAAACATCCTCTGCAGCGTTGAAATGGAAGGGAAAACCGGCGTGGAAATGGAGGCGCTTTCAGGTGTCAGTATAGCCGCACTGACCGTTTATGACATGTGTAAAGCGATTTCTCAAAAAATGATCATCAAAGAGGTCAGGCTCGTTGAAAAAACAGGCGGAAAATCTGATTTTAAAAATTTATAGAACGAAAAATTCATGAATAAGCATCGAAAACACGCCAACCTGACCAGGAGGGAATATGGAAACATGGCTCCTTGCGAAGTAGCTATTGTTGGAACCAAATGCTCTGTCATCAAAGAACTGGTGCAAGAAGTCGCTCTTAAATTACATCAGCATTTCAAACTTGCATATGCGGATGCTTCTCACAGTAAGAATGAAGCACCTCCGGTACCTGATCAACTTACTTTTCATGATTCAGGAATTCTGGAGAGTACTTCAGACTACCAAATGAATTCCTATCTGGATAAAATAAAATTTGCGGGTTATGACCTTGTCTTTATGAATGGGAACCATTATCCGGGAGCGCGGCAGGTCCTGATTCTCGATGAAGAAAAAGAAGCTTCAGTTCTAAAAAGGCTGGATCAATTAGACAATATTCAGTTCCTTGTCAATTTGAATTACAAATCACATATTTTTGATTTTCTTTCAGAGAAATATCCTGAAGTCAAAAATTTAAATGTCTATTCCATTGATGATATCGAAGGGATCAGCAGGCATATCAGCAAGTTAATTGATCAAAACACAGCCACTGTGCAAGGATTGGTTCTGGCAGGCGGAAAAAGCATGAGGATGGGACAGGACAAAGGCCTTCTTGATTATTTTGGAAAATCTCAAAGGGAGTACACTACTGAATTATTGGAAAAATTGAATTTAAAAACCTTTTTGTCTGTAAGAAAAGAGCAAAATGTTGCACGAGAGCAAGTGATAGAAGACACTTTTATTGGTTTGGGACCCTTTGGCGCCATCTGTTCGGCTTTTCAGAAAGACCCCAATAAGGCCTGGTTGGCTCTTGCAACTGATTTACCCTATGTGGATGAAAAGTTAATCCGGCTTTTGTTGAGTCAAAGGGATCCAAGCAAGATCGCTACTGCGTTTAAGGGAAAGCAAAAAGATTTTCCTGAGCCATTGATAACAATATGGGAGCCCAAGGCCTATCCGCTGATGCTGCAGTTTCTGGCCCAGGGTATTTCATGCCCCAGAAAAGTTTTGATCAATTCTGATGTGAAAATAATTGAAGTACAAGATGAATTCATTATCAATGTGAATACACCCGAAGAATTTACGGCTGTAAAAAAAGATTTGGAAAAATAAACCGCTCCTTAAAACCCCTTTATCTGTATCATGAAAGTATCGAAAGAGCAGCTTTACAAAAGACAGATGACCTTACCTGAAATCGGGTCAAAAGGTCAGGAAAAATTGCTCTTGGCTCAGGTAGCCATCATTGGCTGCGGAGGTTTGGGCAGTGCCGTGGCAGTTTATCTGGCGGCTTCCGGGGTGGGTCATTTGCATCTGGTGGATTACGACCTTATTGATCAGAGCAACTTGCACAGACAGGTTTTTTACGGATTAAAGGATCTTGGAAAGCCAAAAGCACAGATCTTAAGGGATCATATCCATAAAATAAGTCCTTTCGTCCAAGTTACAAACAGTGGCCTTCCAATCACAAAAGGAACGATCAGCAATGAACTAGAAAATTTTCCGATCATAATTGATTGTACAGACAGTCTCAAAACAAAATATTTACTTAATGACTATTGCGTTATCACAAACAAGGTGCTTGTTTATGGGTCATTGTACAAACATGATGGCTATGTTGGAACGTTTAACACTAAATCTGAAGGGGTGTCTTCTGCCAATTTACGGGATGCTTTCCCGTCGATTCCTGATAAACACATCCCGAATTGCTCAGAAATAGGCACCTTGAACCCCATTGTCGGTATCATCGCTATGATGCAAACCAATGAAGCGATCAAGGTCATTACCGGATTGGGCAATCCGCTGATCAATCAGATACTGATTTATAATGCACTGGAGAACTCACAATTTATCATGAAACTCAAGTCGGGATTTAACAAGGATAAGATTGAAAAAATATTCGAACATGAATCCTATTTTGATGAACGATGTGAGATTCAGGAAAATCAGCTGTTGATAAATGCAAAGGAACTGAAAGAAAGACTTGATAAAAATGAACTTCATATTGTTTCGGTAATTGAAAACCCTGAAGTGGGCTTGCCCTTTGAGGTCAATCAAAAAATCCCCCTTTCTTCATTTAAGGTGTCAGATTTGAATCCGGTCAAAAATAGGGACCTGGTGATCATTTGTCACAAAGGTATTTCAAGTTATAAGGTCACTAAAATGATCAAAAAAGAATTGCCTGATATCAATGTCTACAGTCTGAAAAATGGAATTGATACCTACTGATATGAATTTTATCCTGATTTTAACTCAAT
>CBDUAP010000021.1:0-23184 GCA_965365165.1 uncultured Flavobacteriaceae bacterium | reverse complement strand
CCGCCTTTAAGATCATAGACCAACTCGATTTTGACACAACCATGTCCTTACAGCGTGATATGATGGAAGGAAAGCCAAGTGAACTGGATCAATTTAACGGATATATCGTAAAGCAAGGAGACCTTTTGGGAATCGACACTCCCGTAAACGATTTTATTTATTACTGCTTAAAACCCATGGAGGAAAAAGCAAGAAAATGACACGAAGCCTTAAGTGATGAAACCTTCAGTTCCGGTGGGTTGAGAAAAAGGCTATTCATCGGTCTCCCCTGCCATCGGATCAAAGATTCCTGAAAAAGATGTATCAAAACTATTGAGTACATTTAAGTTTGCACTGGTTCTTTTGATCAATCCATCGCTCCTGAGAATATATTGTTCCAGGGTACCTCTTTTTTGATGTTGCCGCACCCCATTGTAATAGACTTTCTCGATAAAATCAGGAAAAATAATTTGCTTGACACTTACCCTGTACCGACCTCTTATAAAATCCACCACCAAAAACGATTCATAGTCATGTTGTGAATATTCGGGTAAATTATTTCCTGAGAGCCTGACGGGTTTCGTTTTAGTTGAAGTGTTGAATTTGAGGATATCGAGATCCGATGTGAAATGATTCCCTTTTAATTTGCTGTTCAATTCACCCTTATCCAGTAGCGGATACCATTTTTGCCACACCAATTGATGCTCAATGACATAAAAATTCCCTAGAGAATCTGTTTTTTGAAATTGTGAAAAACCTTTAAATGAGAGGAAAAAGAAGATGATAAGATACCTTTTCATAGACCTAAAAACTGATTTGAAGGGATCATTCCTGGTGTAAGAATCTTTTCTTGGCCAACAATACCTCTTCAGTTTCTACATGGTCTTCATCCGGAACGCAACAATCAACTGGGCAAACTGCCGCACATTGGGGTTCATCATGAAATCCTTTGCACTCTGTGCATTTTCCGGGAATAATATAATAAAATTCATCACTGACGGGCTCCTGGTCTTCTTCTGAATTGACCTCTGATCCGTCCGGTAAAACAATATCACCTTTAAGTGCTGTTCCGTCAGCGTATTTCCACTCTTCCGCTGCCTCGTAAATAGCATTATTAGGGCATTCAGGTTCACAGGCACCACAATTGATACATTCGTCAGTAATAATAATTGCCATTGTTTTTTTAACTAAATTTGCACGACAAATATAACCTATCCACATAAAATATCCTATTGCGAATGACAGTTGAAAAAAGAATTGAAGCTTTTGCCAAATTGGGTGATTTTTTATCGCAATTCCGGCCAGATGGTATTGTCAAAAATGAAAAGGCACCTTTCAATGAGATCTTTTTTGACCCTTTTGAGATACAGGTAAAACGGGCTTATGAATTTAACGGATGGTTTACCAGAAACAATGTACTTACAGCTTTTTATAGCTGGAGTAAAATACTGAATTTAAGCAATTTAAATAATTGGATTTCAAAATACGATTTAAGCTCAGTTAGGCCTAAGAAAATAGGAGTTATCATGGCAGGGAACATTCCCCTTGTAGGTTTTCATGATTTTTTGTCTGTGCTTGTATCAGGCCATGATATTTTGGTCAAACAATCTTCTTCTGATGCACACTTTTTACCGCTCATCGCTAAATATCTTGAATACGCAGAGCCACAATTCAAGGGACGGATCAGCTTTACGGACGAAAAAATGAATGATTTTGACGCTGTAATTGCAACAGGAAGCAATAATACGGCCCGGTACTTTGACTACTATTTTGGAAAGTATCCGAGTATCATCAGGAGGAACAGGAATTCTGTAGCCGTTTTGACCAATGAAGAGACAGAAGAAGATCTTAAAAACCTGGGCGAAGACATATTCAGGTATTTTGGTTTGGGATGTCGCAGTGTTTCAAAATTATTTGTCCCCAAAGGATATGATTTCGATAAACTTTTTACTGCCATTTATGATTTTAAGGAAGTTTTACAGTATGATAAATACATCAACAACTATGACTACAATAAAGCCGTTTATCTGATGAGTCAGTTCAAACTACTGGAAAACGGTTTTCTCATGCTGAAAGAGGACAAAGCTTATGCCTCTCCCATCGCCACTTTATTCTATGAGTATTATGAACAGGACGATGAACTGATGAAAAAAATCCACGCCGACAAGGATTCAATTCAATGCGTTGTAGGTAAAACAAACAAGTTAGAAACGGTTGCTTTTGGGCAAACCCAAAAACCCCAGCTTTGGGATTATGCTGATAATGTTGATACGCTGGCTTTTTTACAAGACCTGTAAAAAAACAAATTGATTATTCAAATTTAGTTTCCAGGTTGATATATTCAAGTAATTCGCGCCTTACGGATTCTTCCTTGAATTTTCCTCCAAACTCAGAAGTAACAGTACTGCTGGCAATGTCTCCGATGCCACGAGAATTAACACAAAGGTGCTTGGCATCAATGATACAAGCAACATCTTCAGTCCCCAGCGCTTCTTGCAGGGCCTGAACAATTTGCATGTTCAACCTTTCCTGAACTTGAGGACGCTTGGCATAATATTCAACGATCCTGTTCATTTTTGACAGACCGATCACCTTGCCCTGCGAAATATAAGCCACGTGTGCACGTCCTACTATAGGAAGCAGATGATGTTCACAGGTAGAATAAACGGTAATGTTCTTTTCGACCAACATTTCTCCGTACTTATAGCTGTTCTCAAATGTAGACAGCTTTGGCTTTCTTTCGGGGTTCAGGCCACCGAAGATTTCTTTGACGAACATTTTTGCAACTCTCAGCGGTGTTCCCTTCAAACTGTCGTCCGTAAGATCCATACCCAGCGTATGCAAAATGTGTGCAAAATCTTTTTGAATCAGGTCAATTTTTTCTTTTTCCGATTTTGAAAAAGCATCTTCCCTCATCGGGTTTTTAGCCGAACCTGAAATATGATTATCACCCATTTGGTCAATAATTTCTTTTAATTTACCATTTTGTCCTTCAAACATAATCTTGATCGTTTAGCCTGCAAAAATACAACATTGATGCGAATTATATAATTTTATGCACAAATTAGTCGTATTAATTCGTCCAGATTACAATCGCGCTGATCTCCTGTCGCCATATTTTTAACCTTGTAACCCTGGCGCTGCATTTCTTCCTCTCCCACAAGTACCACATAAGGAATTTCCTTCTTATCGGCATAATTCATCTGTTTTTTTAGTTTTGCAGCAGAAGGATACAGTTCTGATTTGAGTCCTGCATTTCTTAATTTTTGAATGGCCCTAAGACTGTATAAAGCTTCGCTTTCGCCAAAATTGATAAACAGTACCTGTGGCCCTGTCTTTGGCGCCTTTGAGAACAAGCCCAAGGCCTCCATCACGAGATAAATCCTGTCAAGACCAAATGAAATCCCCACGCCACTGATTCCTTTTAATCCAAATATTCCGGTGAGGTCATCATACCTTCCTCCTCCCCCAATGGAGCCCATTTCTACCTGATGTGCCTGAACCTCAAGAATAGCTCCTGTATAATAGTTCAGACCTCTTGCGAGAGTAAGGTCAAGCACCAGTTTTGAGGTTTGCAATCCAAGAATTTGAATCTGATCCGTAACAAACCTGAGTTCTTCCACTCCCTTGGATCCTTCTTCCGAATCAGTTAGCATTTCTGACAGTGACGTAAGCTGTTCCTGGTTCGATCCGGACAAACGGAATAAGGGCTTTAATTTATCCAGGGCATTTTCAGAAATATTTTTATCCCTCATTTCTTTCAGGACACCTTCTTCACCTATTTTATCTAATTTATCCAAAGCAACAGTGAAATCAATCAGTTTGTCTTTTGCCCCAATGATTTCGGCCACACCCGAGAGGATTTTTCTGTTGTTTATTTTAATCTTCGTTTCCTTTAATCCCAGTTGGGAGAAAACACTATCATATAACTGAATGAACTCTACTTCCTGCCATAAACTATCACTACCTACCACATCTGCATCACATTGAAAAAATTCCCTGAATCTACCCTTCTGAGGACGATCTGCCCTCCATACCGGCTGGATCTGATACCTCTTGAAAGGAAAAGTAATCTCGTTTTGATGTTGGACCACATAACGGGCAAAAGGCACTGTCAAATCATACCTCAGGGCCTTATCAGAAATTTTTGGTGTTAATCTGGAAGCGTCCTTTTCACTCAATAATTTACCATCCACCTTTTTCAGATAATCTCCTGAATTTAATATTTTAAATATCAAACGGTCCCCTTCTTCCCCGTATTTACCCATTAAAGTGCCGTAATTTTCAAAAGAAGGAGTTTCAATGGGCTCAAATCCAAAAAGTTCAAAAGTCTCCTTGATGATGCCAAAAATATAATTCCTCTTTGCTATTTCATCAGATGAAAAGTCTCTTGTGCCTTTAGGGATACTGGGTTTCATATTTATTTTATTAAGAACCAGAGAATAATCATTGCCTGGCTATTTTCAATGCATGCAAATATCCGAAATTAATTTCTTTTTAAATATCTTTTTGTGTATATGCATTTCAAAAGAAGATTTTTTATCTTGCGGGTAATGAAAATATTTTTTAGCACCTTATTTACCTGTTGCAGCCTTCTAGTTTGCTCACAGAGTATGAAGATCATTGGTTCTGATGGAAATCCGGCCGCTATCGAGAAGGTCTTACAGGATTATATTCGGATTCCTTCTGTGAGTGGTCAGGAGCGTGAGGCCGGGGAATATTTAAAGCTCGTTTGCTCTAAAAATGGCTTGCATATTACAGATTTTGGGAATGAAGAAGGCATGTATAATTTTGCCGCTTCGGTATTTCCGCTATCGGCAAACAAGCCAAATATTATTTTTTTGAATCATCTTGATGTGGTCCCTGAAAGTGAAGGTGAGGAAAGAGAGCCTTATTCCGGCAAAATTGAAAATAACATTATGTATGGCCGGGGCAGCATTGACAACAAGGGTGCTGCCATGATACAGCTTTACGGTATTTTACAAACCATGCAGAATGCCATTGACCACAGCCCGTATAACATCACTTTTCTATCTGTATCATGCGAAGAAACACAATGTTCCGGAGGAATGGCCTATGTCAAAGAGCATTATATGGATAAGCTCAATGCTGCTGTGGTATTTGGGGAAGGTCCTTCAGAATTGACGGGTTTGATGGATGGTAAATTTGAGTACCCTATTTTCGGGATTTCCGTGGTTCACAAACGCCCTTTATGGTTGACCCTGGAACTGGAATCAAAAACCAACGGGCATGGATCCATAACGCCAAATACCTATGCCAATAAAGAAATGATTGCATCCCTGAACAAACTCATACAAAAAAAACCAAAGGCGATTTTTAATGATGTCAATATAAAATTCCTGAAGGATATTGGTGAACATCACCGTGGAATAAAAAAAATGGTTCTAAAACATCCAAAACTGTTTAAGCCCTTTGTTATAGCTGAACTGAGAAAACACCCTGAATTGTTCTCCCTCTTTTCAAATACCATTACCCTGACGAATATATACAGCAACAGCGATGCTGTAAACAAACTGTCATCTGTTGCAGGGGCCTACCTGGACTGTAGGTTGCTCCCTGAAACTGACGAAAATGAATTTTTAGAAAAGATCAGGAAAAAGCTTAAAAATGATGACATCAAGGTTTCTGTGATCAATTCTGTTCCTAAGATCATACCGAGTGACGTCAAAACGGTTTTTTACAAAAACATGTCTCTGGCGATTCAGGAAAAATATCCGAATTCAGTCACCATTGATATGATGATGCCTAACGTCAATGACCTGGGCTTGTTCAGACTCGAAAACATTCCGGCCTACGGCACCCTGCCCATTTTTTGTGACAAAGAGGAAATCAGAAGTGTTCATGGCAAAAATGAACATCTTCATCTTGAATCACTCCACTCAGGTGCAGAAGTGTTCTACAATTTTTTAAGCAAAATGATCAACCAAAAAGAACCGGCCTTGCACCAGGAGGTGCAAATTCATGCAGAAGGCTTATAATCTTACCCCCTTTTTGTTAGCGGCGCTTCCCTTTCTTCTGTAATTCCTGTTGTTGCTGTGCCTGTTTCATGGCATCGTCAAGCTTTTGACGAAAAGCACTCTTTTTCTTTTCAGGTCGTTTTTTGTTCTCTTGTATCTGAGAATGAATCTTGTCTTCATCTATAATGAAATGTTTGATCACAAGCATGATGGCAATAGTCAGTAAATTCGAAACAAAATAGTACAAACTCAAACTACTCGCATAACTGTTAAAGAAGAACATCATCATGATGGGTGAAAACCACATCATCATCTTCATCATCTTTTGCATATCAGGCATCCCTTCCTGTGCTGGTTGCTGCATATTCATTTGCTGACTTTGAGTCATTTGCATATAGAAGAAAATAGCTACTGAAGCCAAAATCGGAAAAAGACTTACGTGATCGCCGTAAAACGGGATTTTAAAAGGCAGCTGCAGTACTTCATCATAGGCAGAAAGATCATCTGCCCAAAGAAAACCATTTTGGCGTATATCAATATTCGCCGGAAAAAACCTGAACAAAGCAAAGAAAACGGGCATTTGGATTAGAGCAGGTATACATCCTGAAAGCGGGTTTACACCAGCCTTACGCTGCAGGGCCATGGTTTCCTGTTGACGCTTCATGGCATTTTCTTTGCCTTTTAATTTCTCATTGATCTCTTGCATTTCAGGTCGCAAAACTTTCATTTTCGCACTTGACAAATAAGATTTGTACACTACCGGAGACATAAAGATCCTGACAACAATAGTCAGCAGGATGATAGCGATTCCATAATTACCGATGACCCCACTTAGAAAACTAAAGATAGGGACAAAAACAAACTTGTTGATCCATCTGAATATCCCCCAGCCAAGGCTTACGATCCTGTCAAGTTGCTTTCCTTCGTACTCGCTGAGGATTTTATAATCAACAGGGCCGTAATACATGTTCATATTATAATTCAGGTCACCATTTTTCGCTTCCAAGGGAATGTAAGCCGCATATTGTTTGGTAAAAACCGTATCAACATCCTCATTTTGAACGAGGTTTTTTGAGATCAGCCTTGCTGACTCAAATTTATCTTCTGCAAGCAAAACCGAAGTAAAGAATTGTTGTTTAAAGGCAACCCAGTTCAAACCCTGGGCCTCCTCTTCATCTTCATCGCTCATGGCATTCATATACTCGAATTCGCCTTTTTCCAAATAGCGAAGGTCTGTATATTGATTTTCATACTTGACACTTTTTTCTGTCCTGTAACTTTTCATCTGCCAATCGAGGTTGATATCCTGACTCGTATTGATGGCATTTTCCATGCCCTGAGATTTTATGGCAAAATCAAGCATATAATCATCTGGCTTCAATTCATATCTGTATTCAAGCCATTTATCAGCTGCAACTTTTAATTTCATTGACAAAACCTGATTATCGCCATTGCTCGTAAGGGTTGGCTCAAAATAAAGGTCCCGGGTATGAAGGTTCCGATTGTCCTGTGTTGCAAAAGACAGGTTAAAAGAAGCATTTTTGTCTTTGATAATATACAAAGGCAATTTGTTGTATGTGAGATAATCTTTCAGGAGTACTTCAGTGATCTGGCCACCCTTGTTGGAAACCTTGATCCTCAGCAACTCATTTTCCAACACTGTTTCATTGTCCGAGGCTGATGGCAGGCTCGCACTATAGGCAAAAACACCCAGTCTGTTTTGGGTTTCGGCTAAAACCAGAGAATCTGAAGGTTGTAAGGTCGTAATTTCAGGAGATTGCTGTATGGCCTCATTTGTTCTTGATGCTGCTGCAACTTTATCGATCGAATCCTGAACCTGTTCAGCTTTTTGATTTGCAATTTGTTCCGGAGTTGGTTGATTGTTGTAAAAATACCATATCATAATGGCTCCAAGCAGCACAAATCCTATTAATGAATTGAGATCAAATTTTTTTTCTTCCATCTTTGATTATTTATCTTACCCAATATTCAGAACAATTCAAAATGAACGATCACAAGCTGTTGGGTGCAGTTTTTTGAAATGTTCGGCAAATGTAGTAAAAACAAGGAAATTAAAATTTATAATAGGCTATTAATTATCACCTGCCACCCGCTGCAAATTCCATTTGCTCCATGGGAGGTATATGCAGGGCTTTTAAAGACTCATTTTTCTTCTTTCCGATAAAACGATTTGGTTTTTAAGATGAATTGGTTATTTCCTTTCCAGCTTGTCCTTAAACAGAAACATAAGAATAATAGGAACAGCCAATACAATGACGATCCATCGGTTACTCGTCAGCACCTCCGGATACAAAATCAATGTGAGGACATAGCCTCCTATAGCGCCCCCTATATGGGTGCTGTGCCCTATGTTTCCCCACTGCTTTTTCATCCCAAAGATGGAGTAAAGCAAATACCCTACCCCAAAAACATATGCGGGAATCGGAATGGGAATAAAGAACATGTACAAATTCATTCCCGGGTTGAGCATGATCGCTGCATACAGTACTCCCATGACCGCTCCGGATGCACCAACCGCACTGTAATAAGGCTCTTTGCGATGAAAATTCAAGGCAAATAAACTTCCCGTCAACAAGGAACCGAAATAAACAGCTAAGAACTTGGGAACACCAATAAACTGTATCACCGGATCGGCAAAAAAATACAAGGTAAGCATGTTAAAAAACAAATGAGACTGATCGACGTGCAAAAAGCCTGACATCAATAAACGAATTTTCTCACCCTTTATAATGGGCCCAATCTGGAACTTGAATTTTTCAAAAAACGCTCTGTCTCCAAAGCCCTTGAACGAAATCGCCAAGTTTGCAATTATAATGAGAAGTACTGACGGATTAATCATGAACCATTATTTTATTTACTGTTTTAGAACAACGTATTTGTTAACAGGCACGAATTTATCAATTATAAGGGAAATCTGTACCCGGGTCCGCAATTTATTTTATTTGGGTCAAAATAAAAATATGTGCGATATTTACACTTTAATACCTGACCATGCAATTGTTAGCGTTTGCCCTGTTTTATCCCCTGCTTTGGCTTATTTCTATCTTGCCCATGCGCGTGCTGTATTTCCTGTCAGACATCATATTTATATTCGTGTACTACCTTATTGGTTACAGAAAAAAAGTTGTAAGGCACAATTTACATCTTTCTTTTCCGGATAAATCAAAAGAAGAATTAAGGCGTATTGAGAAAAGAGCGATGCAGCATTTTGTGGATCAATTTATGGAGTTGATCAAATTGTTCACCATCAGCGAAAAGGAACTCGATAAAAGAATGAGTGTCACCAATCCTGAATTGCCTGACGCCTATTACCCAGAACAGAAAAGCCTTGTTTTCCTTTCCGGACATTACGCCAACTGGGAATGGGTTACCTGTAACGTAAAAAAAAGTCTGAGACATGAATTAAGTGTGGTGTATAAAAAACTGAAAAACAAGTATTTCGACAGGTTGATCAAACGTTCGAGAAACAAGTTTGGCGTTAAAGTAGTGCCTACCAAAGAATTTTACCCGGAAATTTTGACTGATTTAAAAAGTAATAAAATTGGGGCCTACGGCTTTTTAGCTGATCAGTCACCCAAAAAAGAACTGATAAAATACTGGGGAAATTTTATGGGTATTGAAATCCCTGTTATAATTGGTCCAGAGACCATCGCCAGAAAACTTAACCTGCCTGTATTCTATTTCAAAACGGAACGTCTCAAACGAGGATTTTATCAATCTACTTTTGTCATGCTTGAAGAAAATCCAAAACAGGCTGCACCTTATGAAATCACCAATAAATACATGAGTGAACTGGAAAAACAGATCAGGAAAAATCCTGAGTTTTACTTCTGGACGCATAAACGTTTCAAGCATTTAGGTAAAAAGGATGTTTTATCCACCTAGAAATCAATATTATTATTGATTCTTGCTTGATTCATGAGGAAATTTATTTGTTTTTATTGACCCGATAATGTTTTTAAAAACGATATTTGCAGCCGGTATGTTACATTTCTTAGCTTATATTATTATTTACCCATTTATTCTGGTTATTTCAATTCTGCCATTCAGAGTTTTGTACCTGGTCTCTGACTTTATTTATGTCCTTGTATACCATGTGCTTGGCTATCGTAAAAAAATAGTTATGGGAAATTTAAAAATTGCCTTCCCTGAAAAATCAATAGAGGAATTGACTGAAATAATGAAGCGGTTTTACAGTCATTTTCTGGATATTTTCATGGAGATGATCAAAACCTTCAGTATTTCAGACCAAGAGATTCTAAAACGTTTTAAGCTGAGCAACCCTGAGGAACTTGATGCAGTGATGGGCAGGAATAAAAATATATTGCTGATGAGTTCCCATTATGCCAATTTTGAATGGTTGTTCAGCTTGAATCTTCGTGTTGACCACCGCGGGTTTGCAGCCTATAAAAAAGTGAAGAATAAATATTTGAACAATTTTATCGTTAAGTCAAGGAGCAGGTTCAATACGACCCTGGTTGCGACCAAGGAAATGAGGGATACCATCGCTCAAAATGATTCCAGTAATGACAGTTTTGTTTATGGCATGTTGGTAGATCAATCTCCGAAACTGGTTAAAACCCACCACTGGTCTGACTTTTTCGGTGTAGAGGTTCCCGTGATCACAGGAACTGAAATGCTGGCCAAAAAATACGACTATGCCGTAATTTACATTGAAACCACAAAGTTAAGACGAGGGTTTTACGAAACCAAAATGGAAATTCTAAGTGAAGACCCGAGAAGTCTCCCTGACTATGAGATCACAGATCTGTTTATGAAAAAGCTTGAAAAAAAAATCAGGAAGCAACCGGAATATTATTTTTGGACGCATAAACGATTTAAGCACATGAGAACAGATAAAGGACTTACGCCCTCTCAGGTTTAATTCATTGCAACTTTTCGTTTAAATTTCTCATGGTGTTGTAATTTCGAGCCGTAGCTGTTTGATCCAGCTTTCTTTCGAAAAAATTAACACCGACCAGAGATCGACCATAGCCCTCGACATAGTTCATATAAATGACCTTTCCACCTAGTCTCATTTCTTCAAGAAAGTTTCGATCAGACCTGATTCTGTCAAAAACAGCCTGTTCGGGCTGAGATTTCAACAGAATGAAATATAAGTTTTTTCTATCGACTTTCGGTTCATTTACAAAAGGATTATTGAGAAAAATTGATTGAAAATCGGTTTTGGAATAAACTAATACTGGTACTTCAAATCCAAAATTGACTCTAATCGATTCTTCGATGACCCTTTGCAGCGATTCTGTATTGAGATCATCAGATTCAAAGATGATATTGCCGCTTTGAAGATAAGTCACAGGATTTACAAGACCGATAGCGGACAATGTATTTTTCAGGTCAGCCATTTTTATTTTGCGATGACCGCCTACATTGATACCTCGTAAAAATCCAACAAATGCTGCCAAAAGATCTATGATGTCAAATTAAACCATTTGCTTACCAGCTCATACTCTTTTGACTCAAAAGACTTATGGATAAACTCGTTGCGGCTCTGGTCATATTGATAATCAGCACCCCAAACTTTGAAATTATTGGCAAGTTCTTTTACAGCCTCACATATATAGGCAACCTCTTTATCAGTAGTTGTGGGATGTATTGACATCCTGATCCATCCTGGTCTTTCAATCAGGCAGCCCTGATCCAGTTTTTCAAGAAGTTCCTTTGAAGCCTGCTGGTCAACGTGTAAAAGAAAATGTCCGTAAGTTCCTGCACAGGAACATCCTCCACGTGTTTGTATACCGAATCTGTCATTCAATAATTTAACACCGAGGTTATAATGCATTTCATCAATATAAAAAGAAAATACTCCCAATCTGTCCTGATGCTGTGGAGCCAATAAATTAAGATTCGAAACAGCAGAAAGTTCGCTGAACACCTTATTTATGATTTCTTGCTCACGATCATGTATGTTCTTCGTTCCCATTTCCTCCTTTAGCTGTACTGCCAATGCAATCTTTATGGTCTGCAAGAACCCTGGGGTCCCCCCATCCTCTCTGGTTTCAATATCCTCAAGGTAGCGGTGCTCCCCCCATGGGTTGGTCCAGTTGACTGTGCCCCCTCCTGGGTTGTCGGGGATCATATTATGGTACAAGGATTTGTGAAAGATCAAAACACCTGAGGTACCCGGTCCGCCCAAAAATTTATGTGGCGAGAAGAAGATGGCGTCCAGATGTGCCTCCTCGTCTTCAGGTCTCATATCAATGTCTACATACGGAGCTGAGCAGGCAAAATCGACAAAACAAACGCCCCCGTTCTGATGCATGATCTTGGCTATTCTATGGTAATCAGGCTGTATGCCCGTGACATTAGAACATGCCGTTACCGAAGCGATCTTCATTTCCTTATCTTTATATTGCTCCAAAAGACCGGTCATGCTGTTATAATCTACCAGGCCCTGTTCATCACAAGGAATAATTTCAACATCGGCAATTGTTTCCAGCCATGAGGTCTGGTTCGAATGGTGCTCCATATGCGTAATGAAAATGACCGGTTTTTTTTCAGAAGGGATGTGATCTACAAGTTCTTTGAGGTTTTCTGAAACCTTGAGTCCAAGAATTCGTTGAAATTTATTGATCACTCCTGTCATACCAGTACCCTCCGTGATCAAGGCACAATTTTCTCCTGCATTGACGTGTTTTTTAATGATTTCTCTCGCCTCGTGATAGGCAAGTGTCATGGCTGATCCCGAAAAAGTAGTTTCGGTATGGGTATTGGCAACAAAAGGCCCGATCTCATTCAGCATCTTCTCTTCAATGGGCCTGTATAACCTTCCACTTGCTGTCCAGTCAGCATATACAATTTTTTGAATGCCGTAAGGAGACTCGAAAGATTCGTCGATCCCGACAATATTCTTTCGAAATGTATCAAAATAATGTTCCAGTTTTGTCATATCAATTCGCTCTGCCAAGCCAAATTTAAGCTATTTCTTTAATTTCTTCAATGATTCGCAAGGCCAGTTGATCGGCTCCATGCTGAGAAGTACTCTCTGTGTAAACTCTGATAATGGGTTCCGTATTGGATTTTCTCAAATGCACCCATTCTTTTTCAAAGTCAATTTTCACCCCATCAACAGTACTCAATTCTTCATTGACGTATTTTTCTGCCATACTTTTTAAAATACCATCAACATCTATCTGTGGCGTTAGTTCAATTTTATTCTTGCTCATAAAATAAGCAGGATATGAATCTCTTAAACTTTTGCAAGATATTTTTAAATGGGCCAGATGAGACAAAAATAAGCCCACTCCAACCAGGGCATCTCTGCCGTAATGCGCAGCAGGATAAATGATTCCTCCGTTGCCTTCACCTCCTATTATGGCCTGGTTACGTTTCATCAGCTCAACCACGTTTACCTCTCCAACAGCGCTCGCTTCATAATGACCGCCATGGTTTCTTGTGACATCTCTTAAGGCCCTGGAAGAAGATAGATTAGAAACCGTATTCCCTGATTTTTTCGACAGAACATAGTCAGCACAGGCAACCAGGGTATATTCTTCCCCAAACATGCTTCCATCCTCATTTACAATGGCGAGACGGTCAACATCAGGATCCACTACTATTCCCAGATCTGCTCCTTCTTCTACCACAAGTTTTGAAATTTCTTCTAAATGATGCGGTAAAGGCTCAGGGTTATGCGGAAACTCCCCATTGGGGTCACAATACAATTTAATGCACTCGACTCCGAGGGACTCGAGCAGCTGTGGGATAACAATTCCCCCGGTTGAATTTACAGCGTCTACAACAACTTTAAAACCGGCTTTTTTAATGGCTGACACATCAACAAGTTCAAGATTTAACACCTCATCAATATGCCTTTTGATATAATCTTTATTTTTTGTGTAGGTCCCCAGTGCTTCCACGGGAGCATACTGAAAATCTTCAGAAGCAGCATATTCTAGAATCAGATTTCCTTCCCGGGCGTTGAGGAACTCTCCTTTCTCATTCAATAATTTTAAAGCATTCCATTGTTTGGGATTGTGGGAGGCCGTAACAATGACTCCGCCCGAAGCCCTTTCCAAAGGCACGGCTACTTCTACCGTTGGTGTTGTGGAAAGACCAAGATCCACCACATCTATCCCCAGTCCTACCAAAGTATTTGAAACAAGGCTGCTGATCATTTTCCCTGAGATCCTGGCATCCCTTCCAATGACGACTTTGATATTGTCCTGTCCTACATTTCTTTTAAGAAGCCATTCTCCATAGGCTGAGGCAAATTTAACTGCGTCAAGCGGCGTTAAATTGTCATTGACTTTTCCACCTATTGTACCCCTGATTCCGGAGATCGATTTTATTAAGGTCATCTACTGTATTTTTAAGTGATACAAATATACCTTTTACCTAAAATAAGGCAATAAAAAAACCGTTCAAATTTTGAATCAAAATCTGAACGGTTCGTATACAAGAGGAATCTGATTATTTATTCTTAGACTCCATTTTCTTTTTAAGATCAGCAAGATCTGAAATATCTCCAAGCGTTGTTTTTTCAGCTGCATCAGCCTTTTTCTTTGCTACTTTGATATTTTTTTCTTCCTGAGCCCTGAATATTGCTGAGTGAGATACAACCAATCTTCTGTATTCCTTGTTGAATTCCAATACTTTGAAATCAACCGTATCACCTTTGACCAATTTCGATCTATCCTCCTTTTCCATATGACGTCCAGGAACAAAGGCCTCAACACCGTCTGCAAAACTCACGATAGCACCTTTATCATTTACCTCTTTAACTGTACCTTCATGTACAGAATCAATGGTATAGGTTTCTTCATGTTTATCCCAAGGATTATCAGTAGTTTGTTTGTGACCCAGGTTTAATTTACGCCCTTCAACATCAAGTTCAAGAACCTGAACCTCAAGTTTGTCACCTACTTTTACAAAATCAGAAGGATGCTTGATTTTCTTTGTCCATGAAAGGTCAGAAATATAAACCAATCCGTCAATACCCTCTTCCAATTCAACAAATACTCCAAAGTTGGTATAGTTTCTTACTGTTCCAGTATGGGTCGAACCAACAGGATACTTTGTGGTAATGTCAGTCCATGGGTCCGGCTGCAGTTGCTTGATTCCCAATGACATTTTTCTTTCCTCACGATCAAGTGTTAAAATAACCGCTTCTACTACATCACCAACTTTAACAAAGTCCTGTGCAGATCTCAAATGTGTTGACCAGGACATTTCAGAAACGTGAATCAATCCTTCCACACCTTCACTTACTTCAATAAAGGCACCATAATCAGCTATGATCGCTACTTTACCTTTTACTTTGTCACCAACTTTAAGGTTTTCATCCAAAGCCTCCCAAGGATGCTTGCTCAATTGCTTCAATCCTAATTGGATTCTTGTTTTTTCATCATCAAAATCCAGAATTACCACATTCAGTTTCTGATCCAATTCAACTATTTCACTCGGGTGGTTGATACGGCTCCATGACAAGTCAGTAATATGTACCAATCCGTCAACACCTCCAAGGTCAACAAAAACACCGTAAGATGTAATGTTTTTAACAACTCCTTCAAGGACCTGTCCTTTTTCCAACTGTCCTATGATCTCTTTTTTCTGTTCTGCAAGATCCGCTTCAATAAGTGCCTTGTGAGAAACAACGATATTTTTGAACTCATGATTGATTTTTACAACTTTGAACTCCATGTTCTTGTCAACAAACTGATCGTAATCTCTGATCGGCTTTACGTCGATTTGAGATCCTGGCAAGAAGGCCTCAATCCCGAATACGTCAACAATCATACCTCCTTTGGTTCTGCATTTAACATAACCGGTAACGATCTCCTGAGTTTCATGGGCCTTGTTAACTCTCTCCCAGGCTTTGATTACTCTCGCTTTTCTGTGAGAAAGAACCAATTGCCCAGTATTGTCTTCAAGCTTATCAACTTTTACTTCTACTGTATCACCCACTTTAAGATGCGGGTTGTATCTGAATTCATTCAATGAAATAACTCCTTCAGATTTAGAGTTGATATCAATGATGGCCTCGCGATCTGTGATTCGCACCACAGTCCCGTCAATAACCTGACGCTCTTCAACAAATCCGACTGTATTTTCCAATTCGGCATCAAACTGATCCAGTTTATCCTGGTCTACAGCCTCAATCCCCTCTTCATATTTTTGCCAGTCAAATTCTTTCAAAAATTGACCAGCATCAATTTTTGCTTCAGCCTTCTCTGCAACCGCTTCAGTAGCTTCTTTTTCAGTAGCTTCTTTTTTTTCTGCTACCTCAGCTACAGGCTGATCCACAATTTTTTCTTCTATCACTTCTTCTTTTTTAGATTCTTTACTTACTTTACTAATCTTTTTCTTTTCTTTAACTTCCTTCACTGCTTTTTCAGGCGCTGCTTCAGCCTTTTCTTCTTTCACCGTTTCATAAACCGATTCTGAACCACTTTCCTTAACAAGTAAGTAGTAAAACAGGGCACGGTATTTCTTTTTATTTCCTGAACCCAAAGTATCAACGACCTTTTGAATCATTGCATCCAATTTTTCGTCGTCTTTGTCGAGACCTAATTTTTTGATAAGGAAATTTTTCTTGATGGTTTCCAATTCATCCTTGTTTGATGATGAAACCAATTCAGCATCGTCTTTGTAGATCGACGGACCAATACCTTTGGTCACTAATTTAAAAAGATCTGCTTCAATTGCTATACCTAGTTTTTCTGCGGAGGCAGTGTACAGCTCAATTTTTTCTTGTAGTTTAGACATGTGTCTTACAATTTGTATCTTTTTGTTTGACAGATTTTTATACGATTCAAACGCCAAGAGAAATTCATACTTTTTTAGCTCCACCTTTTGAAATCTGAAATCGCTCAAAAGGCGTGCAAATATATGAACAAATTATTGTTTTGACAAAAGCTTGTTGAAAATTATTTGAAAATTACAATGAAAAGCACTTAAAAGACTGTATATAAGTGTTTTAAACTATAATATGGCGTTGATAATCTGTGTTTCGTTGATACCTTCTGCCTCAGCCTTATAGTTCTTCACAATTCTATGGTGCAGAATGCCGTGTGCAACCGCCTGGACATCTGCTATGTCCGGAGAGTATTTACCATGAATCGCTGCAAAGGCCTTTGCGGCCAAAACCAAATTCTGAGAAGCTCTCGGACCGGCTCCCCAGTCAATATAATTTTTAACAATCTCCGGCGCATGCTCCTGATTTGGCCTTGTTCGGGTCGCCAGTTTTACGGCATATTCGACCACATTATCCGCAATGGGTATTCTTCTGATCAGATGCTGGTATTCTATGATATCATTATGGGTAAATACCGGATTGACCATGACATCCTCATCGTTGGTTGTATTCTTTGCTACAAAAACTTCTTCTTCAAAAGTTGGGTAATCCAGATAGATAGAGAACATAAAGCGGTCCAATTGAGCCTCAGGCAACGGATAAGTTCCTTCCTGTTCTATAGGGTTCTGCGTTGCGAGAACAAAAAACGGAAGGTCAAGACTAAAATGATGCCCGGCCACCGTAACCGATTTTTCCTGCATGGCTTCAAGTAAGGCAGCTTGTGTTTTGGGAGGTGTACGGTTGATTTCATCCGCAAGAATAATATTCGCAAAAATAGGGCCTTTAATAAATTTAAAATGACGGTTCTCATCCAAAATTTCACTTCCCAGAATATCGGAAGGCATAAGGTCTGGGGTGAACTGTATTCTTTTAAAATCAAGCCCCAGTGCTTTGGCAACTGTATTCACCAATAGGGTTTTTGCCAATCCGGGCACTCCGATCAACAGGGAATGACCACCGCAAAGTACAGATAACAATACATGATCAACGGCATCATGTTGCCCAACAATCACTTTTCCTATCTCTTTTTTCAAGAGCTGGTAATTTTCTACAAGGCTGTTAATTTTGGAAACATCAGACATAAAGTTCTATTTTTTGGCCCAATTGCTCTTAAATTCACAAGGCATGTAAACTTGATTGATGTTGACGTAGGTATCCTGAATTTTCTCCTCAGACCATTTCTCTATTGATTCAGTTTTCTTTTTTTGCAGTGCCAGTTCCATGATCTTTACATAATCGTCCTTGAGATCTGCTACGTGTGCTTCGGTCCTGCTCTTTAGCAAAAGAATCTTATACATTTTTTTTCCTTCACGTGTTTGATCCAAGAACACCTCGCTTATTTCTCCTTCTTTCAGGTTACTCACCTTTGAGTAAAGTTCCGGATCCATTCTCGTAAGATCAAAGTGGGTATCGCCTGAAACGGGATTCATTAATACTCCCCCGCTCAAGCGCGTGTCCTTATCCTGTGAATATTTTAAAACGGCCTCTTCAAATGGAATTTCCATCTTAAGAATTTGCTGTCGGTATTTGGTCAAAGAATCTTTAACTTTATCTGCTGCATAGTCATCCGCTTTGGGTTGCATCAGGATATGGTATACATCCCTCTGTTTACCCTTGATTTTATCCACCATCAGAATATGGTATCCAAAATCAGATTTGAAAGGCTGAGAAATTTCTCCTTCTTCCATACTGAAAGCCGCTTCTTTAAACTCTTTTACAAAAGAACTGTTTCTCTCAATGGAATAAAAACCACTGTTTTGAGTTACCCCAGGATCATCTGAATACAAAATGGCTTTCATTTTAAAATTACCCCCATCTTCCACTTCTTTCTTGATCTCATTGAGCCTGTCAATGGTCTTCTGAATTTCCTGTTCAGTGGGCTCAACATTCAGAACAATCTGAGAGAGTTCAATTTCGGCCCCAATCTCTGGCAAGTTGTCTTCTTCTTTCAAGCTATTGTAATACCTTTTGATCTCTTCTGGAGTTATATCAATGTCGTCGGTCAATTTTTGCTGCATTTTCTGGATCAAGAGGCCTTCTTTTTCGACCCGATACAATTCATCCTTCAGCTCTTTCATATTCTCAAACCCATAAAGTTCAAGCATTTTTTCAGGTGAGCCAAGCTGTTGGGTGAAATAGTCCGTTTTGCGTTGAACCTGCTGCTGGATTTCACCTTCATTGACCACTACACTGTCAATTACCGCATGATGTGCCAATAATTTCCTGTTCATGATCCGTTCCAGCATTTCACAGTCGCTTATTTCGACCTGGCCTCCACTTTGCTGAATCAATTCCTGTTTAAAAGCATCAATTTCAGAATCCAATACAATATTGTCTCCTACTACGGTGGCAACTCCATCAATTTTTATTTTCTCCTGAGCCTGGATTTGCAACACAAAAGCCATCAAGGCAATAAAAAATATTCTCTTCATTTTAATACTGTTCAAATTTTTTGTTTTTTATGGCATCCACAATGATCGTTTTTTCAATACTATTCATGAGCTCAAGCTTTCTTTTGTGCAATATCATTTGCCTGATTGTCGGGATTACGTAACTTTTAGGGGCAACTTGATTTCTATGAAGAACATCTCTAACAGTCAGCAAATATACTCCTAATGAATCTTCTTTCTGAATAAATTGATTCTTTTTTATGTTTTTCTCCTCCTTCAGAAAGCTGAGCTTTTTTTCCACTTCGTTGTAGTTGACCCAGATACTGTCATTGAATGTAAAAGAATAAAATTCAAGCTCTCTTCCCGTCAAAACCTGAAGATCTTCTTCCTTGTCTGATTTAAATAATTTGATCAGTTCTTTTTTGTCGCTCAGGTCTGCACTAAAATGGATATATTTTAATTGAATGAGATCCTCATTGAGCCTGTAAACATTTTTATTTGCCTCGTAATAAAGATCTATATCCTCTTGCGTAATCACCGTATCCAGTTCCTGCTGCAGCAATGCTTTCTTATAGCGGTCTATCAAAAGCTCTTTTTCATATTCCCTTACCAGTCTTTCTATCTCCTCATTTTCATCTTCAACATTGATTCTGGCCTTTTCCAGCAGTAGTTCTTTGGTGGCCCAGACTTTAATATAATTGTTTCGGTAGAGCAAGCTGTCTTCCTTAGAAAGCCCTATCGGTAACAAGGCGTCCAGGTCTGGCTCATAAAGATATTTGTCATTGACCCTTGCGACAACCCCCTCATCTATTATTTCCTGCTTACAGGAAAAAAAAGCGACACTTAACAATATGAAGGTTATAATCCTTTTCATGCTTTATTTGAAAACCTTAGTTTCAGCTCTCTGTAATTTTTATGGTTTAGCTTCACTTTATAGGTATTACGTAAATTTTCTACCCACCTTTCTTCAAGGTAATTCTGATAATCGTTCATAACCTCTCCTCTCGCCTCCATCAATTCTTTTTGTTGGGGCTCAAAAATTTCAGATGCCTTGATGATGGTGAAATTATTTTTCTCTTCTTCAAAAATTTCAGAAACACCCTGTTCGAATTGGTACTGCGCAGGGAGCTTTAAACTGCCTTCCTCTAATTTTCCTTTACTGAATAAAACATGAATGGTGGCCCCTTCATTGACAAGGCTTTTGATACTGTCAACCTGGAGGTCTTGTTGCATGTAATCCCGAACAATCTCAGCCTTTTCTTTTCTCGTGCAACTTGCAATTGTGAATGCTGCTCTTTTTTTCCAAACATACTTATCTCTTCGTTGCTCAAAAAACTGTTCCAAACCAAGGGTATCCTTTTCAGCCCTTTCCCAAATTTCTTTCTGTAACAATTCAAACAAGAGCAATCCATCACGGTATTCCTGATAGGTCAATGCAAACTCCTGATTGGTCTCTTCAAGATGTTCCTTGTAATAATCAATGATCTTCGCATTTTTAAATTCGTCGTACAGGTCACCGGTGTTTTTGAGTTTTGATTGCCTGCTGAAGTCATAGAGGTTATGTACCGTAAAATACTTATCCTCAATTCTTAAGATTGTATCATTTTTGTTTTTCATTTGCGAAACTCCAGGGTATGCATAAAGTTTGTCAAGGTCTGCTTCTATGGTATAACCCACAGACAATTTTTGAGCCAAAGATCTTTCCACATAGCCCGCCCTGCTGCTATTTTTTACTTTGCCCTCAAGTTTCGAATGAAGGTCTGCAAAAGAAGGGACCGGATATATCTTGATTAGTTTTAGTATGTGCCAGCCATAGGCCGATTGAAAGGGCTCTGAAAAATCCCCCTCTTTTTTTAAGCTGAATGCGACCTCTTCAAAGGGTTTGATCATTCTGCCCGTACCGAATTTTGGTAGTACCCCTCCTTTTTGGGCGGAGCTCGGATCATCTGAATGTTCCCTTGCTATTGTTCCAAAATCACCTCCCTGCTCAAGTTTTTTATAAATATCATCTATTTTTTGCCTGGCCAAATCGCCATTAACACTGTCATTTTTAACCATGATATGCGCAACCTGAACTTCCCCCGGAGATTTTCTTTTGTCATTCACCTTTAATATATGGTAACCAAATTGGGTCCTAAAAGGTTTTGAAACCTCTCCAACTTTGGTGTTGTATGCTGCATTCTCAAAAGGGTAAACCATCGAAAAAGCTGAAAAATAACCCAGATCACCGTTATTCATCTGAACTGAAGGATCTTCCGAATATATCCTGGCAACACTGTCAAACGATGTTCCGGCAAGAATATCCTTTCTTGCCTCTATAATTCTGCGATAAGCGTCAAGAGTATCTTTGGGTTGGGCGTTTTCTTCAAGTTTTATTAAAATGTGACTGGCACGCACTTCTTCAATGCTCCTTTCATAAGCCTCTTTGATCAGGCGTTCAGACGCCTCAGGGTTCTGCAGATAGGGCTGTATGAGTTGCTCCCTGTACTTTTGCAATTCCTCAATATAGGTACCTGAAGTATCAAGCCCCATATCTCGTGCCTGTTTCAGTTTTAGTTTAAAATTTACGAAAAGATCAAAATATTCCTTAAAATCCTTTTGCTCTTCATCAACCAAAATATCCTTGTTCTTTTCAAAGACCCTTATAAACTCAGCATTGTATACATCTTCTCCCTCAATACTGAAAAGCACCTTTTCCTGGTCCTGAGCCTGTAACAGGCCAACAACAAAGAGTGCAGATAAGATGATACCTTTTTTTATCCTCATTTTCAAATGTTTCCTACCTGTTTTGGATTTCATTAAAACGGTCAAAAATATTTTTTATTTTTTACAAGGGCTGTTAAAAATATCACAAAGAAATTACGCCCTCCACTTTGGAAACCTCCTGATATTTTAAGATTACAATATCCGCCGATTCCATTTTTACTAAAATTGTTAAACTTGTGTATTTACCTGTTTTAGAAGGTTTTGAACTAATTACCGCTCCCATATTGTCAAAAATAGTTTCGATATCTTTGAATTTTTCATCGCTCGAGGGGATGATAAACTTAAACATGTATTTCGTGGGGAATGTAGTGGTCTCTAAGAGGCTCACTTTAAGTTTTTTATAAAATTCAGACTCCTTGCTCATCGCTCAATTTTTCAATTTTTCAAGTTTACAAATTTACAATTATTATTTTCTTAATTTTGAATTTGGAATAAGAATAATTCTCTATCCTTGGAACAGCAAAAAATAGTCATAACCGGAGGTCCCGGGACCGGTAAATCTACGGTAATTGAAAAATTATTAAAATTGGAGTTTACCTGTATGCCCGAAATTTCAAGAATGATTACGAGAGAAGCGCAACTTACAGGAGTTGAACAGTTGTTTTTAAAAGAGCCTTTGCTGTTCAGTAAAATGCTCCTTCAGGGCAGAATTGATCAATACAAAAATGCGGTAGAGCTTGGACATGATATCGTTTTTTTTGACCGTGGAATTCCCGATATTTTTGGATATCTTAATTATGTACAACTGGATTATCCCAATGATTTTGTCCGGCAAAGTCTAAAATTCAGATACAGCAAAGTTTTTATGATGCCTCCCTGGAGAGCGATTTATACAACAGATAATGAAAGATACGAGACCTACGAACAGTCTTTGGCTATTTATGATTTCCTGGTCAAAGCTTATCAAAAGCTGGAATATAATATTATTACGGTTCCTGAAAGCAAAATAGAAGACAGGGTGGAATTTATTTTAAATGCGATGGAATCATAAGATGGACAGAGCACAGGAATTGCTTGGAAAATATTGGGGACACCAATCTTTCATAGAGCCTCAGGCAGCTATTATAGAAAATGTCACCAAAGGTATGGATACCTTTGTCATGCTGCCAACGGGTGCCGGAAAATCACTGTGTTATCAACTCCCCTCCCTGATGATGGATGGAATCTGCCTGGTAGTTTCACCTTTGATCGCACTCATGGAAGATCAAATTCAGAGTCTTGAAAATAAAGGAAT